>MABB01000111.1:0-10508 GCA_002162915.1 Rhodospirillales bacterium 47_12_T64 | reverse complement strand
CCAGGTAAGTCCCTCGCCTTTTTCAGTACCGGACTTAAAGGTCTTGATATCTGAAAGTCCCCCGTCTTTATATTTTTGCAAGATGACTCCGCGACCACGAGCCATTTCAGGAAGTTCTTCTAACTTGAAGATCAAAAGCTTCCTGTTCTCACCAATAACAGCAACTGTGTCGTGGTTCTCAGCAATCTGGTAACAGATAAAGGCTTCTGCACCTTCGGCAATATTCAACACCTGTTTACCAGTTCTGGTTTGAGCAATGACATCGTCTTCGTTAATTTGGAACCCGCGCCCATCCGTCGAGGTCAGAAGTAATTGCTGCCCGGGGCGATAGATCAGAATATCGACGATATCCTGGTCATTCGGCAG
This sequence comes from Rhodospirillales bacterium 47_12_T64, assembly GCA_002162915.1. Taxonomy (GTDB): domain Bacteria; phylum Pseudomonadota; class Alphaproteobacteria; order Kiloniellales; family Kiloniellaceae; genus Kiloniella. Next base: position 10,142 of record MABB01000111.1, on the reverse strand, counting down.
GTCAATTATCAAGCGCAGTGGCTCTCCAAACCCGCGACCACCCGGGAGTTTGTCTGCCCCCAGAGTATAAAACCGTCCATTGCTTGCAAAAATCAGAACTCTATCTGTTGTTTGCGCAAGGATTGAGAAACGCCCAGTATCCCCTTCTTTGTATTTGGCATCACTGGTGTCTTCCTGATGGCCTTTCATTGCTCTGATCCAGCCCTTTTCAGAGCACAGTATTGTCAGAGGCTCTTTTTCAATGACCGCCTCCAGAGGAACAACGATATCAATCGGCGCGCCCGCAATTTCAGTACGGCGCAAGCCTAGTTCGGTTTTCTGGCCGTAAGCTTTTCTAAGATCTTTAATCTGGCGCCCGACAATTTCCCATCTACGCTCTTCACGGGCCAGAATATCTTCGAGATCGATCTTCTCAGCTGTCAGTGCCGCGTGTTCATCCTTGATTGCAATCTCTTCCAGCTTGCGTAACGAACGCAAGCGCATATTGAGAATTGCTTCAGCTTGGTTTTCTGTTAAAGAGAACCGTTTCATAAGGGCTTGTTTAGGCTTATCTTCTTCCCGGATTATTCGGATAACTTCATCCAAGTTCAGGTAAGCGATCAGATACCCTTCAAGAACCTCCAGACGAATTGCAATTTTGCCTAGACGGAACTTGCTCGCTCGTACAAGAATTTCATGGCGATGATCAAGAAATGCCTGGAGAACTTCACGTAAGTTCATCACTCGGGGAACCTGATCAGCTCCGAGAACATTCATGTTGAGACTGGCTTTGCTCTCAAGTTCAGTTACCTTGAAAAGAGATTCCATCAAAACGACAGAATCGACGTTTCGGCTCTTTGGTTCGAGTACGACCCGAATATCTTCGGCAGATTCGTCTCTTACATCATTGAGCAGGAAGAGCTTTTTATTATTTATCAGCTCTGCAATTTTTTCGATAAGTTTGGATTTTTGAACCTGAAAAGGGATTTCAGTGACAACAATCTGATACTGCCCCCCTTTAAGGTCTTCAATTTCCCACTTGGCCCGAACTCTGAAAGATCCCCGACCTGTTGTATAAGCTTGAAGAACGGCGTCTCGCCCCTCAACCATAATCCCGCCAGTTGGAAAATCGGGACCAGGCATAAAGTCGACCAGCTTATCAAACCCAACATTTGGGGTCTTAATCATATATAGCAGAGCGTCGCAAATCTCCCCCACATTGTGAGGTGGAATTGAGGTTGCCATACCGACAGCAATGCCTTGGGCACCATTCGCAAGTAAGTTTGGAAATGCGGATGGCAGAACGCAGGGTTCTTCGGACTCTCCGTCATAGGTCGGGCGCATATCGACGGTATCTTGATCAATACCCTTTAGCAGCTCACCTGCAATAGCGGTAAGACGTGCTTCGGTATAACGCATCGCAGCAGCGTTATCGCCATCAATATTACCGAAATTGCCCTGACCGTCAATAAGGGGGAAACGGAGCGAAAATTCCTGCGCCAGGCGAACAAGTGCATCATAAATTGACTGGTCACCGTGGGGGTGGAACTTACCCATAACGTCACCGACGACACGCGCGGATTTTTTATACCCGGATCCGGGATCCAGTTTCAACTGACGCATGGCAAAAAGCAGGCGGCGATGAACCGGTTTTAGCCCATCACGAACATCCGGCAATGACCTGGACATAATAGTCGATAGCGCATAACTGAGATAACGATCAGAAAGCGCATCGACAAAACGAACGTCTCGAATTTCCTCGGAAGGAACTCTACTGGAAGAACTACTCATATACCCCTCACAAACTCATGGACATTGTACTCACCAGATCGGCTTAGGCAACCACTTGGATTTGAAGATTTACAAATAAGAGGTTGTCAGACCTATCAAATCTTTAATTTGTGGCTAAGCGAGGGGAATTTAGTAGTGTCTTCCTGAGGCTTTGTTTTTTATTTTTACGAGAGCCTCATCAACTTCATCCAAAAATTTCCGACAAAAAACTCCCGGCAAAAAGTAGAAACCGTTGATCGGAGAAGAGGAAATCTGGGGCTCGACGCCACAACGACAGGGAGTAATTTGACCCTATCCGACAGATTCAACTTTGTAATGAAAGCTGATGCAACGGGTTCGGGGGAGATGCTGATATCCGTTCGCCTCATGGCTAAATATTTTAAGCAAACATCGAGTGTTAGTACGACCTGACATATTATACTGAACAGACAAACTTTTCTCCAATCCTTCGCTCAATTACGCATACTATCGTATGTTAAAAGCTTACAAAGTCTTATCTAGAGGAAATTTTCCATTAACCGATCCCTGACATTTGGTAATGCCAGATTGTGGGGATGGAAAAGATGTCTTTCAATAAAATGTCCTGAAATCTTTAGTCCTTGAGAGATTTCATCAGGGCCACCATTTCCCCGCCCCAGTAAAAAGAGGGGAAGCGGGAATAGTTTGTCTTTATATGGCTCACCAGCAGCAAGAGATACAGCTCTCCCCGACTTTGGGCTAATATATGCCAATTGATCGTTATCTCCTCCCCCGGCACAGGCGGTCAGGTCAATACCAAACCCAAGTGCAGAAAGCTGAGCCAATTCCCATCTAACGTAAACCTCACCCCAAAACTCACCCTCAAGATGTTCGAGGAGAGCTAATAATCCTTCATAGAAGGCCGAGTTTGATTCTCTTTCAGGGACAGCTTGTTCACAGATTGAAGTCGCAGATAACAGGGCGGCTAACCGACCGGGTTCATCAAACAAACGTCCTGAAATATTGTCCAGAACCTCAGCGTCATAGTGCCCCAAATGCTCGGGGAGACGTCCACCCCAGCGGACATGTAACCTGTTGCCAGGCTCGTAAGTTGAACGTTTTTTTTGACTAATGCCGCCACGTACCAGACCAGCGTGTCGTCCATGTTCTCTTGTCAAAACCTGAGCTACCAGGTCGTTCTCTCCAAAAGGGCGTGCCGAAAGAAGAATACCTTCGTCTTCCCAGTTAATCATGGATCACAGGCCTTTTGTTGTGACGAGAACGTTAGGGGAACAACGTATCAAGGCCGAGATGAAAATACCAGCGCAAATGCAGTATGACCGAGAAATGATTAACTATTAAAATCCAATCCCATTTCGCGATAGCGAGCAGGATCATCAGCCCACTTTTCCCGTACCTTTACATACAAGAAGAGATGGACCTTTCGCTCAAGGGACTCTTCGAGATCTTTTTGAGATTTAGAACGAATAAGCTTTATCGTCCGCCCGCCCTTACCTAAACACATTGCCTTGTGTATGTCTCTTTGAACATAGATTGTCTGGGAAATTTTGACGCTGCCATCTTTGAAATCTTCCCAGCTATCCGTTTCTACAGTCAGATTATAGGGCAACTCATCGTGTAAGTTCAAAAAGAGCTTTTCACGGGTAACTTCAGCGGCAATCGAACGCATGGGATGGTCGGATAACTGATCTTCAGGATATAGCCAAACCCCCTCTGGGACTAAATCAGCCAATCGATCCATCAAATCGTTGACGCCGTCGCCCGCTTGTGCCGAAATCATGAAGATTTCCGAAAAGACCCCCATCGACATAAATTCCTGGGCAAGCGCAAGCAGCTTTTCAGGATTAATCGAATCAATTTTGTTTAAGGCAAGAATTACTTGTCGTTCTTGTTTCTGTAAGCCAGCAATAATTGCGCGCGTGTCTTCTCCGATTTTCTTACGGCAAGCATCATGAAGTACAACTACAATCTCGGCGTCTCCGGCACCTTTCCAGGCAGAAGATACCATCGCCCGCTCCAGGCGTTTTTTCGGCAGGAAAATTCCGGGTGTATCAACAAAAATAAGTTGAGACTTGTCATGAATGGCGATGCCACGGATCTGTGATCTGGTTGTCTGAACCTTATGGGTGACGATAGATATCTTGCCCCCGACCATTCGGTTCATCAAGGTTGATTTTCCAGCATTTGGAGCGCCGATTAGAGCAATAAATCCACAACGAGTATCAGGTTTATCCTCATTCATGTCAGGCTCGTTTCCACCCTGTTGCTTCGTATCTTGATCGTTCATCTGCTTAACTGCCATTCTTACTTATTAAATCTAATAATTCGGTAGCAGCTTCCTGCTCACCCTTACGTTTGGAATTCCCTTGCCTCACGACAGGATCGACGCCCTTCACCTTCACCTCAATGTCAAATATCGGGGCATGAGGAGGTCCGGATCTACCAACTTCGCGATAGGCAGGTAGCGGCAACCCTCTTCCCTGCGCCCACTCTTGAAGGGTTGTCTTGGCATCTTGAGGCGGCGCCAGATCTTGATTAAGGAGTGGCAGCCAGTTCTTTTCTATAAATTTCTGAGATGTGGCATAACCGCCATCAAAGTATAGCGCCCCTATTAAGGCTTCACAGACATCAGCCTGTAAAGCAGGATTGTCTCTTTCACCACTCTCCTCTTCACCCTTGGCCAGGACAATTGATTTTTCCAGACCGAGAGAACGTGCAACAAAAGCCAGGGCTTCACGACGGACAAGGGCAGTAAAGCGCTTCGCGAGCGAGCCTTCGCTCTCGTCAGGGAAATTGCGTAGTAACATGTCAGCAATGACAAGCCCTAAAACTCGATCCCCTAAAAACTCAAGCCGTTCGTAACTATCGGCAATGATACGGTTTCGGCCGCACGCACTTGGGTGAGTTAGCGCTTGTTTTACCAAATTTAGTTTACTGAACTTGTGGTCGAGTTTATCAGCTACTAATTTCAGCTCAGAGAAACCCTTGGGTTCAATTGATGACATTAAAGATGCGTCCAAATCTAATCATTGAAGGCCACTTCCATACTTCCCACCAGTCGCCAACATTTTCGCCATTGTCATCTCCGCGGTGAGAGAAAAACAGCAGATCTGCACGACCAATAAAATTCTCAAAAGGAACGGGACCAACTGCGTTGAAACGGCTATCTTGACTATTGTCCCGGTTGTCGCCCATGAAGAAGTAATACCCATCCGGAACGATATAAGGTCGGGTATTGTCCGCCCCTTCATTGTCGCTTCGTTCCCAAATCAGGTGTTTAACCCCATTGGGAAGTGTTTCTTCGTATTCCCTTTCGCCGAGGCGAAGACCATCACTGCCATCACCGATGCGAACAAGCTCACGGGGAGCAACTTTACCATTAATATAAAGCTGCCCTTGTGTAACCTGGATTGTATCTCCTGGCAGGCCGATTAAACGTTTGATGTAATCAATTGAAGTATCTGTTGGTTTACGAAAGACGATGACATCTCCTCGCTCAGGTTCAGAGCCCAGAATACGTCCCTCAAAGCTTTCACCGAAAATCTTATCGCCAAAGGGAAAGGAGTACCGTCCTACACCGTAAGAGAACTTTGATACAAAGAGATAATCTCCGATCAACAGAGTTGGTTTCATCGAACTTGAAGGGATATTGAAAGGCTCAAACAAAAACGTCCGAACAGCTAACGCAATCAAAAGAGCATAGACAACGGTTTTTACCACACTCTCATCGTCCTTAGCTTCCTTAATATCCTCAGATCCTGTTGCCATATCATTGTTTTCCATAGGTTTAACAGGATCCTCATTAAGTTCGCTCTCTCTTTTATCAGCTTTACGCTTTTGATCGAACATTAAAGTGTAATCCTTAAATTCAATTTGTCTCAGGTTCTGCCGATATCAGCACGAAAGCCTGCGCATGGGGATAGTCGTCAGATATAGTGACGTGAAGCCTTGGTGTCATCCCCTGAGGCACCATATCACGCAAACGTGCCGCAGCAGCTCCTTTTAAGTTGAGCTGAGGCTGGCCGCCTTTTTTATTTATCACACCAATATCCGTAAAGAGAACACCATGCCGCCATAACCCGGTTCCAAGAGCTTTGGCGCAGGCTTCTTTCACCGCAAAACGCTTGGCAAAGGTTGCTGCTGGATCAGGGCGAGATTTTGCACGTTGAGTTTCTTCTTCGGTAAATACCCGGGCAATAAATCGATCGCCAAATTTATCCAGAGACTTTTCAATACGCCTGATGTCAACAAGATCATTCCCGATACCGAGGATCATGTATTTTTTCCCATGATATACTCATGACGCAGGTGTCTTATCAATTTAATTTCTCGCCCGTTCGACAGAATTTACAACAGACATCGCCCGTAGTGCAGCAGTAATGTCGGCAAGGTGTTTAACGTCATTGACTTCTACATCGACCATCATTTCAAAGAAGTCCATGGATCGATGAACGATCTTGAGGTTACTAATGTTCCCCTGGTTTTTCCCGATGACAACAGACAAGCCACCAAGACATCCGGGCTCATTGGCAACAATCAGTTTGAGCCGTCCGGTATGACTTGGCCCTTCTACTTCTGCTGAATCCCATGCGACGTCAATCCAGCGTTCCGGAGTGTCCTGATAATTTACAAGGTTATCACAATCGATCGTATGGATAGTGACTCCCTTACCGGTCGTCACAATACCAACAATGCGATCGCCCGGCAAAGGATGGCAGCAACGGGCGTAATGCACAGCCATTCCCGGGATCAATCCCTTGATGGGAAGAGCATTGTCTTTATTGCCGGAGGACTTTGCCTTTTTGCGAGGCGCAGTTGGGTTTGACTTCGGAAGAACGCGTGCACCGGGATAGACGGCGACCAGAACTTCCCTCGCCGTATGATGTCCCTGTCCTACACTGACGTAGAGATCTTCGGCATGATCCATATGGAATTTGCCAAGGATGCCTTCGATACCTTTTTCGGTAAACTCATAACCTTCCTGACGAAACACCTTTTGAACCATTTGGTGTCCGAGAGAGCTATACTGATCGCGCTCTTGAAGCCTGATGTATCGACGAATGCAGGCTTTTGCCTTACCGGAAACAACGAATTTTTCCCAATCGGGAGAAGGTTTCTGGTTCTTTGAGGTTAGAATTTCGACCTGATCACCATTGTGTAGAATGGATCTGAAAGGAACCATCCGACCATTGACCTTGGCTCCGACACAGGTATTTCCAACTTCCGTATGAACGGCGTAGGCAAAATCAATAGGGGTAGAGCCACTTGGCAAGGACAGGAGAGCGCCCTTTGGCGTAAAACAAAACACCTGATCCTGGAACATTTCCATTTTGGTATGTTCAAGAAACTCTTCAGGGTTTGACGCGTGATCCAGAATATCAAGGAGTTCGCGAAGCCAGCGATACTGGCGCCCCTCCATATGTTCGCCGCCCTGCTTATAGGACCAATGGGCAGCAACCCCCATTTCAGCAATAGAATGCATTTCTGCGGTACGGATCTGAACTTCAATTTTATGGCGTTCAGGGCCGATTATGCAGGTATGAATTGATTTGTAACCATTTGGCTTTGGCGTCGATATATAATCTTTGAAACGGCCAGGAACGACAGGGTAGTTACCATGAAGGACGCCAAGCGCCTGATAACAGGACCCAATATCCTTTACGATCAATCGGAAGGCCATGATATCTGAAAGCTGTTCAAAGGTAACAGCCTTGCGTTGCATCTTACGCCATATTGAATACGGTGCTTTCAAGCGGCCAGATACTTCACCCTCAATACCGTTTTCTTTAATAATTTTGTTCAGCTGATCGATGATCTTGTTGGCGAGGTTATCTTCGGTATCTTCGTCTTCGCCTTTGAGGAACTCCAAACGTTTAACGATGGATTCATGTGCTTCAGGATTTAATTGAGCAAAGGAAAGGTCTTCAAGCTGATCTTTAAAACGGTGCATCCCAATTCGTTCAGCCAGTGGCGCATAAATGTCCATGGTTTCACGTGCGATGCGACGGCGTTTATCTTCTTTTTTGATAAAATGGAGTGTTTGCATATTGTGCAAACGGTCTGCGAGCTTAACCAAAAGAACCCTAATGTCATCAGACATCGCCAGAACAAGCTTACGAAAATTCTCGGCGTATTTGCTTTCTTCGGATTGCAGTTCTAGTCGGGTTAATTTGGTAACACCATCGACCAGACGCGCGATGTGTGCACCAAAAGCTTTCTCGACAGTTTCAAGACTTGCCTCGGTATCTTCGACAACATCATGCAGCAGAGCCGTGATAATGGAATTGTGATCCAGCTTTAGATCAGTCAGAATTCCAGCGACTTCAACGGGGTGAGAAAAATAAGGGTCGCCAGACGCGCGTTTTTGAGACCCATGATATTTGGTCGCAAAAACGTATGCTCTGTTAAGTGCATCTTCGTCAGCGTCATGGTCATATGACTTGACGCGTTCAACCAACTCAAACTGACGGATCATTGTGGAACAAACAGCCCTCTAAAAAAAATATAGCTTTCCAGAAAAATGATACGCCGTGAATTAACGTAAGCCAAGCTCTGGAAAGCTGTATTTCTTTGAAATTGTTTGCCGAACGCTGTCGACCTACTCTGATTCCTGCCCGATTTCCGTCGCAGGCGTGTCTTCTATCGACATACCGTCTGCATTGGCAAACTGCTCACCAGCATCAGCGGTAAGAAGCGCTTCAGGACCAATGGCATCAAATTCGGGTTCATCTTCGTCAACTTCAGAGAAGGCGGCCTGTTTTTGTAATCCCTGAACCAAAGATGCTTTTACTCTAACAAGATCGATGGTTTCTTCAGCAATTTCGCGGAGAGAAACAACAGCATTCTTATCGTTATCACGCTCTACCGTTAAGGGAGCACCGGATACGATTTCTCGAGCACGCTGAGCTGAAAGCATTACGAGTTCAAAGCGATTAGGAACTTTTTCAACACAATCTTCGACCGTGACGCGTGCCATATGTGATAACTCCAGTATCGTAGTCAGTAATGTAGAAAGCCCACTAGCGGGCAATTGAATCGGGGCAATATATGAATCAGCTTAGCATATAGCAAGAATATTCAACAAAATATTAGTAAATAACAATATTTACCCCCTATTGCCTTCGATTAGTCCTCAGAAAACGCCATTGTTTCCTGATCAGAAGATATAGTCGAGACTAATTCTTTCGTTGTCTTCCCAAGTACAGGATGAATCCATTCCTCGTTAATATCCATAAGGGGTAACAAGACAAAAGCTCTTTCATGCATTCGTGGGTGGGGTAAAACAAGATGATCGTCTGGCTTACTAATGACATCGTGATATGCGATCAAATCTATATCTATAACTCTTGGTGCATTTGGCACTGTCCGGACACGGCCAAACTCGCCTTCTACCCGATGCAGTAAAGCTAGCAAATCTTTGGGAGTGAGATCGGTCTTTATTTCAGCAACCCCGTTTACATACCAGGGTTGATTCGAAATTGGTACAGGTGCTGACTTTAACCATCGAGAACTATTAATAACCTCAAGGCCAAGTTCTTCCAGTCTTGATAGTACAGTTTGACAGGTTTGCAACGGTAAGCCGTATTTAGGGCTTTCTAGATTTGCCCCAAGTGCAATTATAATCACTTTTAATGACCTCTAGTCCAAAACTTTATAATAACAATAACTTAAGTGTAAACTTTAAGCTGTTTTATGTCATATATAGACGATTTTTGTAAACTAAATTGTTCACCCCCAATAGGCGACACTGAGGTAATTCCCCCATCACATCTATCTTTCGGGGGGATTACCCCTGCCCTTTTTATAGCCAATTCTTTAGGCGTTATTGAGGTGTTACTTGCATCAGGAAACAACTCCACTAAACAACCTCTACTTTTCTACTATTGAAATCAAATACTTCTGGACATTTCGCGAGTATTGCTGACAATATTCTACTTAAGAGGGGGTATTTTTATGCGATACATAATTAGTTTGGCATTTGTCATGTTTTTGAGTGGTTGCCTTAACCCAAATTCTGTCATTGATGCAAAAGGGTTGAAAGAAGGCGTAAACAAAAAAGACTTTAAAACCTTGTTCGAAGAAGCGACCCGAAAAAGTGGTCAGGAAGTTCAGCTCACCTTTATAACGTGTTCCAAACCCTTCAAAGTAACAGCCTGTCTCTATACCACCCCTGGAAAAGCACGTATCATAACCCAGTCTAGAGATAACTCCGATTTGATAGGCACTATCATACTTGATTTTCAAGCAGGAATTGATCAAACAGAGCTGCAGAAAGACGTCGCGGGTATTATGACCGTTGCCGACCCTGAAATGAGGGAGGTCGTAAGGCAAACAATTAGTGCTGATTTTGCAAAAAATCCCGAGGGCAGCTATAGGGAGACATTCAAAGGTAT
>MABB01000027.1:10271-17408 GCA_002162915.1 Rhodospirillales bacterium 47_12_T64 | reverse complement strand
TCTGCCGATCAAATCTTGTCTTTCCTTGATGCTGGCAAAATCATTACCCCATCGGGTAAGGGCATCGATACGCCGATACACAGTATTTGTGTGCATGGAGATTCCGAAGGTGCGGTTGCGATTGCCAACCGGGTCAAAGAACGGTTGGAGCAGGCAGGATATAAATTGGTAACTCTTCCGGAAGTGATGGGTCAAGGGTAAGGGCTCAGAGATGATGAGGGCGAGCTTACCCCATCTTGTTTGTGATAAGTCTTAATCTCCACTCAAAGCTTCGCCTCTTTGATATTCGATAATTCTGGCTTTAAAAAAAATCGGTACCTTTTTCTGCAATATCCCAAAACAGCCCGGCCATGTTTCGGAGGCCGTCGCGGGAAATGGATTTAAGGATATGCTCATCGGGTGCGTGCTGTGAACACCCGCCGTAGGAATGGGGAACCCATACGGTTGGCAGGCCGAGAATTTCGCTAAAGGTGTCATTGGGCAGAGACCCGGCAAGGTTCGGGAGGAGGTGCGGGGTTTTCCCACTTGTTTTGGCTATTGATTCCTTTGCAAATTTTACCCAAGAATGATCCGGGTCTAGCCGTGTTGCTTTGAAAAATACGTCATCAGCCGGTTTGATTTCGACGTTAGAAAAGCCGTTGGCATCAAGATGGTTACGCAAAGCAGGGAGAATTTCCTCGACTTCTGTGCCGACGACAAAACGGAGCTGGCAATGGGCCGAGGCGCTACCAGCAATGGCATTTACCGGCGCTTCGGGAACACCACTTTTCATGGCGAGTACCGAAAAGGAGTTCCAGCCGAATGCACGTTCCGCCGGGTCGAGATCTTCTTCGCCCCAGTTCTGATCTATCTCTGGGCCACCGCCGACGGGGAGTCCCTTGATCGCTTTTCGAATTTCAGGTGTGAGACTTGTGGGACGCCAGTCTGGGATCTGGATCTGTCCACGCGCATCGGTAATGCAGGCCAACGCATGAGCAAGAATAATCGCGGGGTCTGCGAGGAGGCCGCCCCAGTTTCCAGAGTGATTAGCGCCGTCGCGTAAATTTACCACGAGATCAAAGTTTATGGCGCCGCGTGATCCCATAAACAAAGTTGGCGTATCCGGTTGTAACCGTGGTCCGTCAGAGGCGATCAGTACATGGGCTTTGAGGCATTCTTTATGCTCTTGGAAAAACTCTGCCAGTCCTGCCGATCCGGTTTCTTCCGAGGTTTCGATAACCACTTTTACATTGAAGCCAAGACTACCGCGTTCTTCTAGCAGGCAGGACAGAGCGGAGAAGTTGATGAGATGCTGGCATTTGTTATCAGCTGTGCCACGACCGTAAATTTTTTCGCCTTCGACGATAACTTTGAAAGGGTGCAGGCCTTCACGCCACTGACCCGTTTGGGATCTTACGACGTCGCCATGACCGTAAGTCAGGATTGTGTGAAGTTCGGGGCCTTCTATGCGCTCGCCAACAAGGATGGGCCCTCCGCTTGGGTCTGGGTTCTCAAATACCTCTGCGGTGAACCCCATGGCGACAAGCAATGGGGTCATCTCTTCAAGGAGATAGCGATAGAGCTCTTCACGTTGATCGGGGTTCTGGCTTTCGGTTTCAACTGCGACCAAGCGGCTAAGATCTTTTAGAAAAAACCCGTTATCAAAATAGGCCTCTGCTCTTTGGATGGTACCTTCTCGTGTTGTCATCTATTTTGCTCTTTCGGAAACGGCGTCGCCCCAAGGCGACATGATTTCTGTACAGCCCATGTTATTGCCTTTTTCTCTCAAGACACCTGCGGGGCAGGCAAAGGCGTAAGGAAATACCGTTCGTTTGGTGGTTGTTACCTGATTGTCTTTTGCCAAGGCTTGAATAATTTCAGGGGAGAGATCCTCATCTGCGATTATGGCGTCTCCGCCGGACACATCCATTCTTGGGTAATGGAATGCCTCTTCCAGTGACATGTCGAAGTCTGCAAGAAAAGAGGACAGATGCATGACGGCAGGCATAATTTTACGGCCACCAGAGGCGCCCAGAGCAAAGCGCCGGCCATTCTTTTCGCCAATGACAGGGCAGACGTTCATCAGGCAACGTTTGTTCGGTGCAAGTGAGTTAGGGTGCCCGGGTTCTGGATCAAACCACATGATGCCATTGTTCATCAAAAGCCCGGTTGACGGTGAGACAACGCGTGACCCGAAAAGAGACAAAAGGGTCTGTGTCATAGACACCATATTGCCATGACGGTCGACGATGGAAAAATGCGTCGTGCAAGAGGGAGCATTCGGAGCATCCTGATCGCCCATCGTCGCAAGCCGTCGTTTGTAAGAGGCTTGTAAAGCTTTCGCATAGGATTGGAATGCTTCAGAACAGGGCTTTTGTCCTGGGGTGAACATGCCTTCTAGCTGTCCCATGGTATCTGCCAATGTCGGACCTGCCGTCAAGGTTGGGGTGGCAAGTAGCTTACTGCCTCGATAGGGAATTTCCAGCGGCGCTTCAAAGCCAACGGAGTAAGAGGCAAGATCCTCCATGGAGAGGAACCCGCCTTTATCCTGCACGTCTTTCACCATGGCCGCAGCAATGTCTCCAGTGTAAAAATCCTGTGCCCCGACCTCCCCGAGTTGGGTTAGGGTGTCGGCAAATTTGGACAAGCTGATACGTTTTTCAGAGAGCGCCGTCCAACCCGCAATTGTTGGCCATTGACCATCCTCAAGGAACATCGCTGCTGCATCGGGATCTTCGGATAGCGCGCGTGTTGCAGAAGCGATGACAAGAGTTGCGTACCAATCCACATGAAGTCCCGCTTTTGCTTCCCTGATCGCGGGTTGAAGCAAGTCATTCCAAGACATCTTCCCAAAAGCTTCGTGAGCTAGTGACGCTCCTGCTACAGTGCCTGGGACCGCAATGGAGAGGGGGCCTTGCACGTTCTTGTCATCAACGACGGATTTCCAGGGGAACAGATCAGCTGCCTTCCCGTCTTTTGCCAGGGGAAAGGCTTTTGTGTCCAATGCTTTTGGGGACTTCATACCATAGGTGAGGGCATAGGATTTTTGCTCATCTTCTCGCCAGATCATCATGGCACCGCCACCAGCCGGACCGCTCATCCAGGGTTCAAGAACGCCCATAGCGAAAGAGACTGCCACAGCCGCATCAACGGCGTCTCCGCCTTCTTCAAGAATAGCTGCACCAATTTCGGCTGCTTTGACATGCTGTGCGGCAACAACGCCGCTCGTCGTTATTGATACAGGCTTGCGGACGGCCTGTGATCTAGAAAAATTATGAATCAAAGAAGGTCTCTTTCCATATAGGATTTTTTTATTTATCTGATCGGTAGTTTGTCCTGCTTCGAAGAATTGGTCAAAGGAGATGAGATCATAGTTTTAGGATTACCGACTTTTAAGAGGTCTATTCTTAATTTTCTGATTCTCTTAATTAACCATATTTATTTGTTAACAAGATGCCCATACTCTTAAAACAGTTCTAATCATGGTATCTTAAGGTTGGCTGAGACATTACCATGTCATAGAACAGTTATAGTAAGCTTCGGGGAAGGGGATAAATATGCTTGAGATCGTATCGCTTCTGGCGGCATCCGTAATGGCGGTTTTGTTGTTCAGTCGATTGGGTCTTGGCTCTGTCCTCGGGTATCTTTTTGCTGGCGCTGTAATCGGTCCTGCCGGTTTTGCTCTCGTTAACGACGCGGACTACATGCGTCACATCGGGGAGTTCGGTGTCGTTTTTCTCCTTTTTCTAATTGGCATAGAAATCAAGCCTCAACGCTTGTGGGTGCTGCGAAAGCTTGTCTTGGGCCTGGGCGGATTGCAGGTCGCCATTTCGGGCTTGGTCATTGCGGCACTTGCGTACTTTATCTTTGGTATTGAAACAGAAACCGCCTTGGTGATCGGCTTTGGTCTTGCTCTGTCATCCACAGCCTTTGGCGTACAAATTTTGGCCGATAAACATCAGACGACCAGCCATTGGGGGCGCGTGAGTTTTTCTATTCTACTTTTTCAGGATTTGGCTGTTATCCCACTTTTAATTCTCTTGCCACTTTTGGCGCTGGGTGAAATGCGGTTTTCGGTCTCAATGGGTTTTGCGTTGCTGCAATCGGTTGGCATCTTCATTTCGGTACTTGTCGTCGGACGATACGCCATTAACCCTTTGTTACACACCATCGCGCACAGCAAGAATAGCGATGCCTTTGTCGCGACAGCTCTTTTCCTTGTTCTTGGGTTTGCCTGGGCGATGGAATTGGTTGGGCTCTCCATGGCAATGGGGGCCTTTATTGCCGGAGTTCTATTGTCAGAATCAGAATACAAGCAACAAATAGAAGCTGATATTATGCCCTTCCGCGGCTTGCTTCTCGGTTTATTTTTTATGAGTGTCGGTATGTCATTTGTACCAGAGACTCTCTTTACCAACCTTGAACTGGTTATTTTTGGCGCATTTGTCTTGGTCGCGATAAAAGCTGGTGTGATTATCATCCTTGCAAAATTATGGAAAACGCCTCTGTCTATTGCTGTCAGATGTGGATTTTTACTGTCACAGGCTGGTGAGTTCGGCTTTGTCCTTTTTACTCTTGGCGACAGTCTTGGTCTTTTACAAGAAGGGATGATGGAAACTCTCATTGCTATTATTGTGCTCAGCATGGCCATAACGCCTCTGATGGTGAAAGCGGGAGAAATCATTGCCGAGAGGCTTAAGTCACCGGCTTCTTATGCGATGGAAACATCCGAACCTGTGCCGGAGCGACCTGTTATTATTGCAGGGTTTGGGCGTGTGGGGGAAGTTATTGCGGGGATGCTTCGAAATGTGAAAGTCAGCTGTATCGCGGTAGATATGGATGCGCAAAAGGTCGCTGAAGGCAGGCGACATGGACATAATGTTTTGTTTGGCGATGCCAGTCGGCCAGAAATTTTAAAGGCAGTCGGTGCCGTACGTGCACGCTTAATGGTAATCACACTTGATGACTATAAGGCTGCCGAGAGTGTGGTCCGTACCATGAAGCGTCTCTATCCGGATGTTCCTTTGCATGTCCGCGTTCGTGACTGGAATGATGCTGATCACTTTACAAAACTCGGCGCTTCCCATGCGATACCTGAAACCGTTGAAGCGAGTTTGCGCCTCGGGGCATCGACCCTTGAAGCGGCAGGAGTTGGCGAAGAGGAACGACGCGATTTGTTTGAATATCTTCGTGAAGGTGACTACGAGAAGCTCAGAGATTATCATAAACTCTAAGATCTTTCGTCTTGTCCATGCATCCGGAAGTTTCGAGAAACAGTGTTAAATACCAATAACAGGTGTCCTGAAAACGATCTGTCCTATTAATGGGATCGGTCGACGCTTTTAGGCTCATGATGTTATTTGCTTGTATGTGCGGTGAGGTATTCAGATTTCCATCTTAAACTATGATCTTTTTTCGAGTAGGGTCGTATGCACTACCTTTGACGGGGGTTAACTTGTGTCTTTCTCCAAAGACCTCTAGTTCAATTGCACTATAATCTGTGATGGACGTTGGAAGGTATCCTAGAACCAAATTCGAGTTTACGCTATACCCATAACCACCAGAAGTTGTGATGTCTATAGGCTCTCCACCTACAATAAAAGTTTCGCTACCGAAGACGGAGATTGTTTTATCTAGAGAGAAGCAGTGAAGCCGCTGTGTAAGGCCTGTCTGTTTCTGTTTTAGTAAGGCATTACGTCCAATGAAATTTCCCTTATCCCAGTTGATAGTAAAGCCAATTCCAGCTTCAAGTGGCGTGTAGTCAGGCGTGATATCCGTTCCCCAAGCAAGAAAGCGTTTTTCCAATCGTAAACTGTCAACAGCGCGGTAGCCAACATTTTCTATGCTAAACTCTTCTCCCGCATTTTGGAGTTCTTCATAGACATGCAAGGCATATTCAGTGGGAATATGTAACTCCCACCCGAGTTCACCTACATATGTCAATCGCACAGCCAAGACTGGCGCATAGCCAATCCATATAGTTTGAGCTGACATAAAAGGGAAAACTTCGTTTGAGACGTCATCATGGGTGACTTTCTCTAAGACTTTTCGGGCCAAAGGACCACATAGATTTATCACTGACTTAGCTGAGGTTACATCCTGAATATGTACAGAGCCGTTTTGTGGTAAATGGCGACGTAAATGATAGAGGTCATGGGCACCAAACGCACTTCCCGTGACAAGGTAAAATTTGTTAAATGCTTCGTGGATGATGGTTACATCTGCCTCAATGCCACCTTTTTCGTTCAAAAGTTGGGTGTAGTGACACGATCCTACAGGTTTATCCAAGTTGCTGCATGCAAGATTTTGCAGATAGCCCAAGGCTCCGGGACCGGATATTTCAAATTTAGAAAAAGATGCCATGTCAATCAGTGCAACTTTTTCCCGGACTGCCTTATGTTCCTCGCCAACGACCTGAAACCAGTTAGGTCGATTAAATGAAGGTTCTTCGAAAGTAGCCCCCCCTGGCAACGCAAACCAATTCGGTCTTTCCCAGCCGAATTTGGATCCATAGACCGCATTTTGACTTTTGAGAGTTTCATAAAGTGGGCTGCGTCGAGCTCCCCGTGCGGATTGCAATTCTTTTCCTGGCCAAGACATAGCATAATATTGAGAGTATGCTTCGACGCTGCGTTCTTTCATGTAGCGTCTTCCGGTGTGGGGGAGGCCAAAGCGGAGATTGTCAAAGGCCCAGAGATCCATGCCTGGGTCGCCTTCCAAAATCCAATTGGCCATACATTGTCCAACGCCACCTGATGCGGCAATGCCCGATGTAAAGGCAGCAGCCACATAATAATTGTCCAGTTCTGCGACTGGTCCCATGATTGGCTCCCCATCGGGGGAAATTGGAATTGGACCATTGATGATACTCTTAATCCCGAGTTCACCTAAAGCTGGCACACGTTCACAGGCAGGCAATGCAATTTCTTCTAATCGATCTTGATTGCCTTGGAAGAGTTCACGGCCAAAGCCTTTAGGCACACCATCCATAGCCCATGGATCTGTCGCTTTCTCCCAACCGCCAACAGCGAAGCCACCAACTTCTGGTTTGATGTAATAACCCCCGTCCAGGTCTCGTAAGGTGGGAAGAGCGGGATCCATATCGCCTGTTCTTTCAGTGACAAAGAACTGATGCTCGACCACACCGGCAGGTAAACG
>MABB01000027.1:3101-9997 GCA_002162915.1 Rhodospirillales bacterium 47_12_T64 | reverse complement strand
TGTGCCTCTTTTGGAGAGATCAAGTTCATTTCCAAACCAAAACCTTTAGCTTGGCCTGCTTGCCGTTTCATTTCCAAATAGCGTTCTTTATTATTCGCAATACGTAAACTACCTACTTGTTTGAAGTCGGTTGCTGCATCCAATTCCTGTTTTAGGTTGCTTATGACTTTCACACTTTGCATCATCATCTTGGTAAGGTTTTTATGCCCACGCATCTGCCCAATGAGGCCGGCCGCATGCCATGTGGATCCCTCGGTCAATTGAGTTTTTTCGAGAAGTAAAACCTCTTTTTCACCTGATTTTGCAAGATGATAGGCAATACTTGTTCCTATGGCGCCACCGCCGACGACGACTATGCGTGATTGGGTCGGTAGCTTCATGAAAAATATCCTTATTGATTTTATGCGGGGACAAAAACACTCTTTGTAATGCTATCTGCATGAAAGGCATTTTCTATGATCTTAAGAATGTTAAGTCACACCGGAATGATAATAAAGTTGGAAAAATCATAAAATAATTACAAAATAATTTATATGATATGATTCGAGGTATGTTATGCGAAATAAACAGTTAAAAGCTTTTGACACGGTAGCTCTTGAAGGAAGCTTTTCTGAAGCTGCAATTCGCCTTGGTATTACCCAACCTGCCGTGACTTATCAGGTGCGAACTTTAGAACAGGAATACGGCTGCCTCTTGTTTGTAAGAGGGGCGACAGGCGTCAAACTAACAGAAGAGGGACATAAGCTTCTAAAAATCACAAGACGCTTGTTTACCGCAGAAGAAGAAGCAAAGGAGTTTCTTGATGCAACAGAACAAGTTGCAACAGGTAATCTTCGTATCGCTGCGGATGCTCCTCAGTTTGTGCTCGATTTATTAGAGAATTTTGTTCCAAATTATCCTAAAGTTCAAATATCAATAGGGTTTGGGAACTCAAGAGAAGTTGTAAAGGAATTGCTGGAAAAAAGAGTAGACGTCATTGTCACAGGAAATCCAGCGTTAGATGATCGGCTTGCCGTTGTACCCTTTCACAGTCATCCACTCTGCGCGGTCCTGCCCATAAATCATGTAAATGCAAATCAGAAAATGATCGATATTAGAACACTTCCCACAGAACGATTTCTGTTACGAGAGAAAATTTCTACAACGCGGATGGAAGTAGAAGGGTACTTTAAGGAAATAAACTTTACGCCGTCTTCGGTTCTGGAATTGGGGGGGAGAGAAGCAACTAAAGAAGCCGTTGCGAAAGAGTTTGGTATCGGGTTTATGTTTGAACGCGAGGCTGAAGGGGATGCTCGCATTAAAGCCATACCTCTAGCCGAGAGCACAGTAAAAAGTGTAAACTCAGTTGTTTGTTTGAAAAATCAATTGCATAGACCTGTCATACGAGAGTTGTTTGAAACTGCCACGAAGATGAGCATCTAGGTAGGTTTATATACTTGAATATAGCTTCGCCAGGAAGTTAACTTATTTGATTGTATGTACGTCTCTACTTAGTTGCCATGAGTAGTAAATTTAAAATTGTTGTTATCTCAGTGTATTACTAAATGTATAAGAAGTATGTTTTATAAGTTTTCTAATTAATAATCTGACTTCGAAACCTGACCCCGGCCTTTTTTTATCGCACCTCGTTGCTTCTTTTTGTCGGTACGTTTTGTCTTGGCGGATTTGCTGGGTTTTGTCGGGCGACGGCCCTTTTGTTGGATGGTTGCCTTTTTGATGAGATCGACAAGTCTTTCGCGTGCATCTTGTCGATTACGATCCTGGCTACGATGGCTGTTGGCGGTGATGATAATGTCACCATCCTGTGTCATCAAATGGCTGGCCAGAGTGCGAAGGCGATTAAAGACGAAACTTGAAATGACCGGGCTGGTTTTGGCGTTGAAACGCAACTGAACTGCCGTAGAAACCTTATTCACATTCTGCCCGCCAGAACCTGATGCACGAATAAAGGTTTCCTGTAATTCATCTGGGTCGATATGGATACTGTTGGTAACTTTAAGCATAGCGTATCCGGATTGAAGTACTGCAGGTAATGTCAGGTGTTATGGGCATGAAATTATTGTAACGCTGAAAGGGTGATGTCGACTATCTTATCCAGCTTTTCCCTACTTAAGCCTGCTTTAACGGACGATCTCAGCCCCGAAATGCTGTTGAACAGGAAGCCAGCGAGTTCTATAGGATTATTCTTCTTTGAAAGGTCACCTTCACACTGAGCACGGAGTATAGCCTGAGCAAAAAGGTCTTCAAACTTGCCAGAGCGGTCAACGATCAGCTGTCGAAGCCTTTGGTCGCGGATACTCCACTCGTTGATTGAATTTGAAATGAAGCAGCCCCTGGGGACTTCAGTTCCTTCCGCCTCGCGTACAATACAGTGTAAGGTGTTCTTTATGAAGGTCAAACCAGAAGGCGCTGTTTCGATATCGGTTTGCATTTTTTTGTAGAGGGTCTCTGAATAACGCTCTATTGCTGCTTCAAAGAGTTGCTGTTTATTACCAAAAACCTTGTACAGGCTGCTCTTTGAAAGATGGGTGGCGTTGAGAAGGTTTTGCAGGGACGTGCTTTCATAGCCCTGGGTCCAAAACACTTCCATGGCTGCATTAAGTGCAATATTTACATCGAACTCGCGGGGTCTTCCTAAACTCATCGTTCCATTAAGGACCATAAGGTCCAGTAGTCAAGTTGTTTCAGGGGTGCTGATTCGGTTCCGGGAAATGTGTTACGGGATCTTCTTCTTGCCAAACAGGGTATTTTTTCAAGATTTCCTTAAAGGATACTGAATCGAGAAAACGATAAAGCCAAGGTTTTAGGTACTGAAAGCCCGTACTGTCAAACCAGTTCCGATCCACATTCGCGAACTGCCTGACAAAAGGAGCAATAGCCATGTCACTTAAGGAAATACGATCACCAAATAAGTATTCAGAAGTCGAAAGTCTGGTATCGAGATCTTGTAAGAAAATTTCGGCGGCTTTTCTGTGTTCTAGAGGATCTGCATTTTCATAGCGAGGGGCGTATTTATAGCGATCCAAGTGGTATTTAAATTCACTTTCGCACCGCTTGATTAGAGCCAGCATTTCATTCAGGTCGCCAACTTCGGGCGTAAGCCAGCCTTCAGGATCATTTTGCCTTAATGACCAGAGCATTATATCCAGGCTTTCTTCTAAAACCTGACCATCAGGGAAAACCATAACCGGCACTGTTCCTTTGGGGGAGGCCTCCAACATTGTCCGAGGTTTGTCTCGCAGAACAATTTCTCGAAGTTCACACTGCTGTTGGCTACTTTGCAGGCCAAGTCTGGCGCGCATGGCATAGGGGCAGCGTCGAAAACTATAGAGAAGAGGAAGGTGTGAGTTCATTTGTAAGAGCAGCCAGTACTTAGATCTATGTGTGCAATGAGAGATGTAAATAGTATCATCTGTTCTTGGCTTATTTACCATGTCTTATTTCTGGGTTTTATGAGAGTATGTGCTAGGAAAATAATCTCTAGGTACTATTGCGAATAGCATGTGGATCGAAATATAAATATATAATTACAATAGATAAATGTGACGGTTTAGATTCCCTTGATATGTATATTGCATCAATGGGGTCTAAAGGCCGAAATACGGAGTGGTTTTGTTCTTTTACAAAGCCGTATGGATGATGAAACAGGGTTATAACAGATTAATAGAACTTGAATTTCTGGATGATTGTCCGGAAAACATTCAAGCATTTTATGACTATTGGAATTCTAAGAGATCCGGGCGATCCATGCCTTCGCGTTCAGATCTTGATCCTGTAGAAATGAAGTCTTTTTTATCGAGCGTAATTCTGGTTGACGTCGAACATGAACCCTTGAACTTTCTGTATCGGCTCGTTGGAACCAAAGAGGTTGATGCACGGGGTTTCGACCCAACGGGCCTAAATGTAAGCGAGGGATCTTTCGGAACTTCGGTTGAAGATGTTTTGGCCAATTACAAAATTGTTTCTGAGAAAAAATGCCCTGTTTATGACAAGGAGGGCGTTTCTTCCGAAACTTCGCCTCTACGACAGGGAGATGCAATTTTACTCCCTCTTTCCGATGACGATGAAACCGTAAATATGGTTATTGCTTTTACGGATTATATCAATTTGCGATGACGTTGGTTGTAATCATCACTAACTAAATAATAAGACAAAAATAAAGGCTGCCAAAGGCAGCCTTTATTGCGAATAATTAAATTCTCAGAAGTGTCTTAATTAAGCAGCTTGGCGCTTGGTAAATCTTTTTTGGCTTCTGTTTTCGCCATTTGCATTTTGTGCAGGACGCCCACCAAATCCAGAACCGTTACGGTCCTTAGCTGGACCACCACGCCCACGGCCACCTGCGCCTGGTTTGCCGCCGCCTGGTTTGCCAAAGGAGCGGCCACGACGATTGGCTGGTTTTTGTGAATAGGCATCGCGGTTGCTGATTTCAACGTGGAAAGGGTGATCCTTTTCAACACTGATATCTTGGCGGATTGCTTTTTCGATCCGTTTCAGTGTGCCGATTTCTTTCGGAGAACAGAACGAATAGGCATCGCCTGTTGCGTCCGCACGGCCTGTACGTCCAATACGGTGAACATAGTTTTCCGGATCTGTCGGGAGATCAATGTTCACAACAATTTTAATGTCTTTTACATCAATACCACGGGCCGCAACATCTGTAGCAACCAAAACATCGATGTCACCGCGACGAAATTTATTCATCACTTTGGTACGGATACGCTGCTGCTTATCACCGTGGATAGCATCAACCCGACGACCGTCTTCACGTAGTGCATCACACCAGCGATCACACTCTGCTTTCGTTTGCATGAATACCAGAACACGTTCGCCGGGGTGTTTGTCTAGAATGTGACCAAGAAGGGCCTGTTTTTGACCGCCATGAACATAGAATGCACGCTGTGTAACGTTTGCAGCGGTGGTTGATTCTTTTGCTGTTTCGATACGAATAGGGTTCGTCAGCAATTTATTGATCAAGCGATCTACAGATTTAGGCATAGTTGCTGAGAAAAGAACCGTCTGGTGTTCTTTAGGCAGACTGTTTGCGATTTCGGTTACTTCGTCAGAAAAACCGAGATCGAGCATGCGATCTGCTTCATCGAGGATCAGAGTTGTCGTGTGATCAAATTTAACAGAGCCACGTTTTACGTGATCGATAAGACGACCAGGTGTCGCAACCAAAATGTTCACGCCGCGATTAAGATCACGGAACTGAGGGAACATCGGGGCGCCACCTGTAACAGTCGTGTAATGCAAGGGTAGGAATTTCGTGAAGGCACGAAGAACTTGTCCGATTTGCAGAGCGATTTCACGTGTAGGAGCCAAGATTAGGGCTTGTGGGTGATTTGGAACATAGCGCTCTTTGTTTTCAAACAGACGCTGGAGCAGCGGAAGTACAAAAGCAGCTGTCTTACCACCACCGGTCTGAGATAGCCCGATAACGTCTTTGCCAGCCATCAGAGCTGGAATAGCTTGAGATTGAATGGCTGTAGGTGCAGTGAAACCTTGTGCGTCGATAGCACGTTGAAGCGGCTCAATAAGATTGAGCTCGGAAAATTGAGTCATGCAGGAAAAGTCCTTTAAAAGCATGGTGAAGGCTATACCTGGATCAATCTAGCTCTTCGCCGCACTTTTGGAGACATAACGTCCAACACAAGGATAAGCGCAATAGATCAAGGCGGGGTTATTGCTTAACCCCTTTTCAGAGCGGACATACAAGTAAGGCGAACCCACTTATTCCCGCGAAGTGACGCAGCAATATAGGAATGGCTTCAGCTGGTCAAGCCCAACCGAACGTCATCTTTTGCATGGCCCCTATGCATCTGCATGGAGAAGTTGAAAATAGGAATTTTGATACGGCTTTAAGGTGATAGGTGAAGACCGTATTGGTAGAATTTTTCTCTTAAATTATAATGGTAGCGATATTCAAATTTACATAAGAAGTTGCCTGCTTAAGGGGCTTGGACTACCGTATCTCCAAAATATACAGGGAGGTTCCCGCTCTGAATTGGTGGGGGCGTATCGACTGATCACAGGTAGATCAGTCTTACTAGGGGTAAAAAAATGAAAAAAATGAAAAGTATTCTGCCAGGGATGATGCCAGGGATGATGCCAGGGATGATGTCAGGGATGATGTCAGGGATGATGTCTGCAATGATGGCTGGTGCACTTACGCTTGGCGCAGGTTTCGCGTCTCCTGCTGTTCAGGCTGCGGACCCCGTAAAAATCGGGATGATCACGACACTTTCTGGTGGTGGTGCAGGTCTTGGAATTGATATTCGCGATGGCTTCATGCTGGGCCTGAAAATGAAAGACGGCAAACTTGGCGGTGTTGAGACTGAAGTGATCGAAGTTGATGATGCGCGCAAAGTTGAAAATGCAAAACAAATTGCCACGCGAATGATCAAAAAAGACAATGTTGATATTGTGACCGGGATCGTCTGGTCCAATTTGGCAATGGCTGTGGTCCCGAGTGTAACCCGTGCGGGTAAATTTTATATCAGCCCGAACGCTGGTCCATCGGCACTCGCAGGTAAAAGATGTCACGAAAACTATTTCAACGTTGCTTGGCAGAACGACAATCTTCACGAAGCTGCGGGACAGTACGTGACGGATAAAGGCCTGAAGAAAGTTTATCTGATGGCGCCTAACTACCCGGCGGGTAAAGATGCCATTGCAGGTTTCAAACGCTTTTATAAAGGTGACGTTGCGGGTGAAGTGTACACCAAACTTGGCCAAGTGGATTATGCCGCTGAACTCGCAAACTTGCGTGCCGCAAAACCTGATGCAGTTTACTTCTTCCTGCCCGGTGGCATGGGTATAAATTTTGTTAAACAATATTCCCAGGCTGGTCTTAGTGCTGACACGCCGCTTTTTGGCCCTGCATTCTCTTTTGA
>MABB01000027.1:391-2933 GCA_002162915.1 Rhodospirillales bacterium 47_12_T64 | reverse complement strand
TCTGATCGATTCAGCTATTGCCGCTGTTGACGGTGACCTTTCTGACGATGATAAATTCCGTGAGGCCCTTCGCAAAGCTGATTTTGATTCTGTTCGAGGTGATTTCAAGTTTGGTTCAAACCAGCACCCTGTCCAGGATATCTATGTTCGCGTGGTTCACAAAGACGGTGATGTCGTGACCAACAAAATTGTTAGCAAGGTTTTCTCTGCGCATCAGGACGCTTACGCGGCTGATTGTAAGTTATAGCCTTAAAGCAGGCCGATTACTGTTCTCAGGTTCTACAAACACTTATTTAGTATTGTAAGGCTGCTATGGGACATGAAAGTGATCGGCCTTCCTGTGTCTGGAATTTCAATAGATGTTGACGATAGAACTCTTTCTTGAACAGTCCCTGAATGGTCTGCAGCAAGGTGTCATGCTGTTTTTAATGGCGGCAGGACTGACACTTGTGTTCGGTATCATGTCCTTGATCAATCTGGCACACGGCTCGCTTTATATGATTGGTGCCTATGTTGCCGCGAGTGTTACCCAAGCGAGTGGTAGTTTTATCGTTGGGATACTCGCAGCACTCGGCGTTGTGGGGATAACCGGAATGTTGCTGGAGTATTCAGTACTCCGCAGGCTTTATAACCGGGATCATCTGGATCAGGTTCTCGCGACATTTGGAATGATCTTGTTCTTTAATGAGCTGGTAAAAATTCTCTGGGGACCTCAGGCGCTATTTTTATCAACACCTGAACTCCTGTCTGGAACCCTGGAGTTTATTCCAGGCGCGCCTTATCCCTCTTATCGCCTGTTTATCATCGTCGCAGGCCTAATCGTTGCCCTTCTTTTACGACATCTGATTATTAATACACGAATAGGAATGTTGATCAGAGCAGGCGCGACCCACAGGGAAATGGTCGGAGCACTGGGTGTTGATATTGATCGGCTCTTTACCATCGTTTTTGGCATTGGTGCGATGTTGGCCGGTCTTGCCGGGGCTCTTGCCGGTCCCATGCTGGCGATTGAGGTTGGCATGGGCGAGAAAATCCTGATCCTGATTTTTGTTGTGATTATCATCGGAGGCATTGGCTCTGTCCGGGGAGCATTGGTCGGTGCTTTGCTCGTCGGAATGGTCGATACTTATGGGCGGGCTTTCCTGCCAACAATCATGCGCCAGATGATGGAGCCTTCCGCCGCAGATACCGTCGCGGCTTCGATGTCTTCCGTTGCGATATATGTCTTGATGGCTGCTGTTTTAATATGGAAACCGCGCGGCCTGTTTCAGGCATACGGGAGCTAGCTGGGATGTTTCTAAACCGCATTTTAGGCTCCACTGTCGGTATACGAACCAGTACTGTTCTTGTTATCTGCTTGTTGTTACTCCTTTTGTTACCTTTTCTTGCAAGCTTGTTGGGTGATCCGTTTCTCGTTGATATAGCCAGCCGAATCTTAATCTATGCCCTTGTTGCCGTTAGCCTCGATCTGATCCTTGGTTATGGAGGCATGGTCAGCTTTGGACATGGTGCCTTCTTTGGGCTTGGGGCCTATGTAGTGGGGATTCTCACTCACCACAGTTATGAAGGTACCGCGATCACTTTCTTGCCCGGGGATTGGGAGGGGACAACCCAGGCCTTCATCCAGTGGCCGCTTGCGATGGCTGTCAGTGGTCTTCTTGCCTTGATGATCGGTGCCTTGAGCCTTCGAACCTCGGGTGTTTATTTTATTATGATCACGCTGGCTTTTGCCCAGATGCTGTATTTCTTCATGATATCCATTCCGACCTATGGCGGTGAAGACGGCCTCAATATCTGGGAGCGTAGCAAAATACCACTGTTAGATCTCTATGATAGCGAGACTTTTTATTACACTTGTCTCGTATTGTTGCTGCTGTGTCTTTGGGGCTGTAAACGACTGGTAAAAAGTCGTTTTGGTATGGTGTTACAGGGTTGTCGTCAGAACGAAATCCGGATGAAGGCGTTGGGTTATCCGATCTATCGCTATAAGCTCACCGCCTTTGTTATTTCTGGAATGATTGCGGGGTTGGCCGGGGCTCTTTCCGCAAATCATACTGAATTTGTTGGGCCCGGCCTTATGCACTGGACCCGATCAGGCGAGATCATGGTCATGGTCATCCTCGGTGGTATGGGAAGCTTGTTTGGCGCGGTTCTCGGTTCTGCTTCCCTGTTGATGATGGAAGAAGTTCTTTCTGGTTTAACCGAACATTGGATGGTTTTCTTAGGGCCGATTTTGGTCCTGGTTGTTCTGTTCGCGCGCAAAGGGCTTTATGGACTTCTTATCGGGAAGGGAGCCGACAATGGCTGATCCTATTCTCGAAGTTATCAGTTTGACCAAATATTTTGGGGCCATTACGGCCAGTGACGGACTGAGCTTCTCTGTAAAACGGGGAACCATTCATGCCCTAATCGGCCCCAACGGGGCGGGTAAATCAACGGCAATTGCCCAACTTTCCGGAGAACTCCAGTCTGATACTGGGCGGGTTCGCTTCGATGGTCAGGACGTCACGCGCTGGTCTGTTGATAAACGCGCGCGAACGGG
>MABB01000027.1:0-313 GCA_002162915.1 Rhodospirillales bacterium 47_12_T64 | reverse complement strand
AGGGTATAACAAGAGAATTTAGGGCCATAATGAGTGACATATTATTAGCATTAGACAACGTATTAGAGGAGCGTAAGAAGGCCGCTCCTGACTCATCCTACGTTTCAAGTTTGTACCACAAGGGTCTTAACAAGATTCTTGAAAAAGTTGGCGAAGAAGCCACAGAAACCATCATTTCGGCAAAAGACGCCGAACAAAGCCAAGATAATAGCGATCTCATTTATGAGACCGCTGATCTTTGGTTTCACACTCTCGTGATGCTTCACCAGCGTGGTGAAGACTCACAAGCAATTTTAAACGAATTAGCACGACG
>MABB01000106.1:7325-17884 GCA_002162915.1 Rhodospirillales bacterium 47_12_T64 | reverse complement strand
AAAGAACACGCTGAGCAAGATTGCCGATATCATTGGCAAGATCACCATTCATTCGCGATATGATAGCCCGCCTTGAATAATCACCATCCTTACCAAAAGGAACTTCGCGCATCATGAAGTAACGCACCTGATCCAAGCCGTATTCTTCGATCAGCTCAACAGGATCGATAACGTTACCAATTGACTTTGAAATCTTCTGACCGTCATTTGTCCACCAACCATGCGCAAAAACACGTTTAGGCAGAGGCAAATCTGCAGCCATAAGGAAAGCTGGCCAATATATCGCGTGAAAGCGCAGAATGTCTTTTCCGACCATATGTATAGAAGCTGGCCAGAATTTTTTGTATTGGTCATTGTTCTCGTCAGGATAACCAACAGCCGTTAAGTAGTTGGTTAAAGCATCAAGCCAGACATACATGATGTGTTCATCATTGCCTGGAACAGGTACGCCCCATTTGAAAGTTGTCCGACTGACGGACAAATCACGAAGCCCACCTTTGACAAAGCTGATAACTTCATTACGACGGCTATCAGGGCCAACAAACCCCGGATCGTTTTGATAAAGATCGAGGAGCTTATCCTCAAAAGCTGACAGTTTAAAGAAATAGGAGGGCTCTTCCACCCATTCAACTTCGGCACCAGTCGGGGCAATTTTTTCGCCATTCGGGCCTTTTGTCAGTTCAGTCTCGGTATAAAAGGCTTCGTCTCGAACAGCATACCAACCTGCATAACTCCCCAGATAAATATACCCTTTATCTTCGAGGACCTTCCAGATGTGCTGACAGGCTTCCTTATGACGGTCTTCGGTGGTTCTTATGAAGTCATCATTTGAAAAATTACACAGTCCCGTTAAATCACGAAAATTCTGCGACACCTGATCGGTAAAAGTTTGCGGGTCAATCCCTGCCTTTTCAGCCGAGGCTTCAACCTTTTGACCATGTTCATCCGTACCGGTCAGGAATTTAACATCGTACCCATCAAGTCGCTTAAACCGCGCCAGCACATCACAGGCAAGCGTCGTATATGCATGACCAATATGTGGCTTGTCATTAACGTAGTAAATGGGGGTCGTGATATAGAAGGATCCGTTTTCTGATCCGCTCATAATGAACTCCTGATAACAAAACGACCCAACAGCAACGATGCAATCAGGACAGAAGTGTTTGGAGCTCCGTAAAGGTTGTCACAACCACTTGTTTTTTGTCCAGATTTGCATGTGTCGCACGGGCATAATTAGTCGAGCACTTCTCCCACAGGCCGAGCCATTGCGCAAGACCATGTCTTCCAATTAATGAAGAGATCAGTTTATGTTCTTCCGGAATGACCAATTCTGGAAACGTCCCCTGTCCGGAAATCTTGGTTAAACGGGCAAGCCACCAGAGAAATAATTCCATACCTGTTTTGAAAGCCTGAGGATCAGATACACTTAATTTATCAGCAAAAGCATACAGCCGCACCATATCCATGTTGGGCAAAGTTTCCAGCAGCAAGATCATCTCACGATATAAATCCAGGCCGCCCTGCCCCCATAAATCCAGTGCCTTTCCAATAGATCCCTCTGCTAATCGCGAAAGCTGGATTGCGTCTTCATCAGAAATTTCTGGCGCCTGCTCCTTAAGACAGGAGACAACAGTATCTTCTTTCAAAACCGATAGAGGAAGGTGACAACATCTCGAATGGATTGTTTGAAGGATTTGCCCCGGAAGGTGACAAATCAATAACAGAACCGTCTTTTCAGGAGGCTCTTCCAATACCTTAAGCAAGGCATTTGCAGCGTTTCTGTTCATCTCTTCGACCGCATCGACGATGACAACGCGCCAACCGCCTTCCAAGGATGTTTTATGAGAAAACCCGACAACTTTCCGGACTTCATCCACTGGAATTGCCGTCCGCATCTTACCTTTTTCGTCCGGGCTTAGCTCAAGAATGACCAAATCACCATGTGCCCTTGCTGCAATGCGTTTAGCAACAGGATTGTCGTCTCCAATTTCAAGTGACGTAGGCGCTATTCTCCGCCAAATAATCCGCTTGCGCCATCACCTTCATTCATCAAGAAACGGGCAAACCGATAAGCCAGTGTCGCCTTGCCAATTCCCTTTGGTCCGGTAAACATCCATGCGTGAGGCAGTTTACCGGAATTATAGGCTTTGATCAGAGTGTCTTCTGCATGCGCATGGCCGATAAGGTTCGTCGTAACACGAGGATGAATTCTTGAATTTATTTCCTCATCGGTCTTTTTTTTAGCTGCTTTGGCCACTTATTATCTTTCCAAACTTGGCCAGCACTCTATCCCAGATATCGCTCGCGACGTCATCTTGAGATCTGGTGGCATCTATCACAGCACAACGCTCTGGATTATCCCGGGCAATCGACAAAAAACCTTCACGCATTCTTTCGTGGAAGGAAGTATCCATATCCTCAAAACGATTTTCCCCAAGCGAATGCCCTTGAGTTCGCTCTAAACCGACAGAAACGGGAAGATCCAGAACAAGGGTCAAATCTGGTTTAAAATCACCGAGAGTCCATTGATGCAGGTTTTCAATACTTTCTGCTCCCAGTCCGTGACCAATACCTTGATAGGCGACGGACGAATCAGCAAACCGATCACATATAACCCAATTACCGGATGCAAGCGCAGGTTTGATGACTTTCTCGACATGTTCCTGCCGGGAGGCAAACATCAACAAGGCTTCTGTTTTGGGTGTCCAACGGGAAACATCACCTCTTACAAGCAAATCCCTGATTTTTTCAGCACCCGGAGTTCCCCCGGGTTCTCTTGTTTGTATGTTGTTTAAACCTATTTTAGAAAGGCGCTTGGACAGGCTTTTAATTTGCGTGCTTTTTCCAGCACCTTCACCGCCCTCAAGCGAAATAAAAATACCCCGAGACATGTTTCTAAGACTTACCAAAAATTAAGTAATTCAAGGCTGATACAATGCGGCTAAACCCGCCTTCTCTCTCAACGGAATTGGCTGCAACCAGAGGAATCTCAACAGTGTCGATATCAGGGGCTTCTATTTTCAAAGTTCCCAGTCGTTCGCCCTGTTCTATCGGGGTTTGGATAGGGCCAACATAACTAACAGTCGCAGTCATTTTGTTCTTGGCGTTTTTGGGTAAGGTCAGCAAAAGATCTTCTTCGGGAACAAGGTCAATTGTCTTCTCTGTCCCAAGCCAGACATCAGCGGTATCAACTGTTTCACCAGCTTTAAAGAGTTCGAAATTATCAAACTCCCTAAAAGCCCAGGATACCAGTCTGGCTGATTCCTCTGATCTTTCTTTTGCGCTCTTCATCCCGTTAAGGACAAGAATTATACGCCGATCACCTTGTTTGGCCGAGGATGTGAGGCCGTAGCCTGCTTCCTCTGTATGACCGGTTTTAAGGCCGTCAGCACCAAGGTTTCTATAGAGTAACGGGTTTCTATTATCCTGTTTAATACCAGACCATGTGAAGGATTTCTCGGAATAGACACTATAATATTCCGGGAAATCTGTAATAATACGATCAGCAAGCGTCGCAAGATCTTTTGGTGTCATTCGCTGATTTGGGTCAGGCCAGCCCGTCGCATTGGCAAAGCTGCTATTCTCAAGGCCAATTTCTCGGGCCTTCAAAGTCATCTCTTGTGCAAAATTTTCTTCTGACCCACCAAGCCCTTCTGCAACGACAATACAGGCATCATTTCCAGATTGAACGATTATTCCCCGCAGTAGGTCATAAATGGATATCTCCGTCCCTACTTCGACAAACATTTTAGACCCACCTTTACGCCAGGCCTTCTCGCTTACAGGTAATTTGTCATCCAAAGACAACCGACCATCTTTCAAGCGTTCAAACACCATATAAGCGGTCATGATTTTACTCATGGAAGCCGGCGGCATGGGTTTTTCAGCGTCTTTATTTATCAGGACCGTTTTTGTCGTATAGTCAATCAGATAGGCTTCTCGAGCGGTGGTCTCGATTGCCTGACCTGGCTGTGCCAAAGCCAGCAAACAAGCCCCCCCCATCAGAAGGGATTTCATAGCATTACGAATTGATAACGTCTTTGATTTTTGCAAGGCATTGACCCGATAGTCTGAAAACATGTTGTTTAGGAGTATTAACTGGCTTCTTGTTTAAGATAGTAAAAAGTCCGCAATAAGGCTTTGATAAATATATTCAGTCAACAATCACACGGGCGTCGTTGTACCCGTTATCATGAAGTATCTGCAACAATTTGTCAGCTTCCTGAACATTCGAAAGCGGCCCAAGACGTACGCGATAAAAAGTTCGCGCACCGATGGGAGCATCCGCGACTTGTGCGGTTCCTAATGACGCCAATCGCGCTCTAAGGCGATCAGCATTATGAACTTGGAGAAAAGATCCCGCTTGAACATATATTCCACTTGCCGCTAAGGGTGTCTGTGTAACGACACCATCCGTAAAAGATGCAGCAGGCTCTGAACGGACTGGAGCAAGATTTGTCGTCTGAACCGGGGCGCTCGCAACACTCGGGGTCGCGTCCAGAGACTCAGCAGTGACCTCCTCAGTAGGCGCTGCTAAAGTCACATTCTCAGCCTCCGTAGAAGCAACTTGAGGCGAGTATGTTTCCCCCTGTGCCTGTGCCGCTAATTGTCGGCTCTCGGCTTCCAGGATCTCGACCTTTACCTTTGCTGTTCCTTGAAGTTCAAAGCCAAGTAATTGAGCTGAACGCCGGGAAACGTCAATTATCCGATTGTTCGAAAATGGTCCGCGGTCGTTAACCCGCAGCTTTATGGAACGACCGTTGCCCAGATTTGTCACCCGGACCAAAGACGGCATAGGCAGAGTTCGATGAGCGGCAGTCAATGCATACTGATCGTAGATTTCACCATTAGCAGTTTTCTTGCCATCAAACCCCGGGCCATACCACGAAGCTATGCCCGTTTCACTATATCCATAGTCAACAGCAGGATAATACCAGATATTTTTCACCTGGTATGGAGATCCAACCTTAAAGCGCCCTTTTGACTTGGTCTCGCTGGTTGTCACAATTTGCTTGGTGGCATGAGATGCAAGCTCTATTTCAGCACACCCACTAAGAGTAAAGGTGAGAGCAGCAAAGCAGGCAGCCATGGTATATGTAGTTTTAAAGCGCATCATGCCCCCCAATATAATTTTTTATGTCCAATATTAAATTTTTTATGATTGTATGCTTCAATAGAAGATGGATCAATCAGTACTGATAATGTTCTTCATTTGTGAAAGCAATTTTACCCCGCTCACAGCTTTATTCCGATCTAGGCCCGATTTAGGACTGTCGCAGTTTAAGTAATAATGCTTCGTCAGGATAGCCATCACCAGGCAGTCCAACCTTTATCTGGAACTCCCGAATACCATCACGGGTTTTTTTACCAACGATACCATCCGCTTTTCCAACATCATAACCATGTTTAGAAAGAAGACTTTGTATCTCTTCTATTTCTGTACGGTGAAGCGGGCGTTCCTTTATAGGTCTTGCGGTTTGAAGCGGTGCTTTACCCGCAATTCTATCTGAAAGGTGACCAACGGCTAAGGCGTAATGGATAGAGCGGTTCCAGTTGAGGATTTTTCTAAAATTATTATAGACCAGAAATGCTGGTCCCTTGTGACCCGAAGGCAGAATTAAGGAAGCTTCGAGATCAACATCTGGTAGCGAGTTACCTGATATTTTTTTAATGCCAAGCCTGTGCCACTCTTTAAGAGATTTTTTGACGCTTAATCCGGCAAATTCCCAATTAAAACTCTTGGGTAAGATAACTTCTCGTCCCCAAGTGTATTCATCATCCCAGCCAATTTGGCCAAGATAATTGGCCGCGGACCCAAAAACATCCGGCAAAGTATTCCAGATATCTTGGCGACCATCACCATCTTCATCCACAGCATATAGATTGTATGTCGAGGGAATAAATTGGAGATGCCCCATGGCCCCGGCCCACGAACCCTGCATGTTTTCAGCTGTAATATGACCCGCATCAATTATACGCAAAGCCTCGAGCAATTGCGTGCGAAAGAAATCACTCCGGCGCGTATCATAAGCCAGTGTTGCATCAGCTGCGATGACAGAAAATCCGCCAGTATGTTGACCAAAGTTACTTTCCAGGCCCCAGAACGCGAGTAAAAATCTGCTCTGCACTCCGTACTTCTTACTGATTTGATTGAGCAAGACCGCATGTGTTATCTGAAGTTCCTGAGCTTTTTTAATTCTTTGAGAATTTACAGCTCGATCAAGATAACTCCAGAATGTTCGGGTGAACTCCGGTTGACGCCTGTCATATTCGATAATTTTTGGAATAGGCTTTACGCCCTTAAGGCTCGTTTCCAGAGTTTGGTTCGAGATCCCCTTGCCTCTCGCTTCAGATTTAAAATCTATGAGCCACTGATCAAAGGGAATTTGTGTTTCGGTCTTTATAGAAGAAACTTCTTCAGCAAAAACACTCGACGAAAAGGCAGCTGAAATTAATAAGCCGCATAAAAAACCGGATTTAGTAAAACGACGCATATAGGGAAACAAGGCGAGCTCCGAATCGCAAGAAAAGACGAATTAGGTAATTTATTATGATGTTCATGGGATCTTAGCCGATAAAACCCTCTGTACACCACCACGATTACAGAGATCTATTCATAAAAATATGACCAAATTAAATTTGTTTGTGAAATACCTTACAATTTGATGTCCCCTGCCCTTTGAACAGATAAATTTTATCCTTGCCGGCAAGCTTTTTAGGATCGTGGAGCATATTGCTTTGATAAAGTGCGGCACCATATTTTCGGCCATCAACAACAGCAATATATTGCATTTCTTTTTTTTGCAGGAATCTTCCGCGCTGACATGCCCGACTGAGCTCTTTGTCTTTTGTGAATAGCTTACTAATTGGGTCTGTCGTTTTATAAATGACCCTGCTACCGAGGTAACCTTCTCTTTTAAGACGCTTATTGGATTTGACGCCAGGCTTTAGAAGAGCTTTTTGAGTAATGCTGTTAGGTGATAAATATCCCTGTTGTGCCGCAACAACATTGCTAATCGGCGCAAGCAAAAAGAAAACACCTATCACAGCAAGAATTTTACCAAACTGAACATACATTAGGTTAAGGCACCTGATATCTTTATCAAAAATATACTATATGATTAAAAGAACAACTTTAAGTTAACATCTTGTTTCCATTTTTGTGGGACTTTATCAAAAGTAAGATTATAGGTTTAAATTTCAGTTAGGGCGAAGCTTGATCATGATCAAGAATTTATTGGACAAGCTATTTGGGAAAAAAGAAATCCGCCGTGAAGGGCGAGAATTTGGCGTCCTGGGGGACATTACTTTTAACGAGACCAGTTACGAAATTGATAACTGGAGTGCCAGTGGTTTTGCCGTGTCAGGGTATGAAGGCTCTCTTATCCGGGGAGATCATATAGATGTCACGTTCAAACTTGAACTGGATGGTGGAACAATCGAGTTTGACTGTAAGGCTATTATTGTACGTGTGGAAGAGACCAGAAAAATACTGGCAGGCGTCTTTGTTGAAATGGATACCGACACACGTGTAACCATCGCAAATTATTTTGATAGCTAAGCAAGTAAAGCAGGCGTATCCTAAATTAATTGATATTACGTATAGAAAGCACCTTTCATGCCTGACGAAGAATCCATGAACAATGACGATGTGGACGATATGTTTGATCAGGCGCCTGACACGGCCTCTGAAGGAACAGATGAGAAAACGGGTCAGAACGCAGTTGAGACACCGACAGAAGCGTCCCGAGAGGCACCATCGAGTGTCGACCGTAATATCCCGGCTGTCCATGGTGTCGGGCTTGAAGTCTCTGCGATATTAGGCACAGCTCAAATGCCGGTCAGCCAGTTGCTAAAAATGGGGCGCGGAGCAGTTGTTGAGCTGGACAAATACATCGGCGACACCATCGACATTAGTATCAATGATCAGATGATCGCGCGTGGAGAGGTCATGATAAAAGAAGACCGTTTGTGCGTCGAAATTATTGAAATGATAAAACGCAC
Source organism: Rhodospirillales bacterium 47_12_T64 (assembly GCA_002162915.1). GTDB lineage: Bacteria > Pseudomonadota > Alphaproteobacteria > Kiloniellales > Kiloniellaceae > Kiloniella. The sequence continues at coordinate 9,880 of MABB01000106.1, read as the reverse complement.
CGGTGATTAATCAAAGATTGTGATCTTCTGCAATTATACAACCACTTGAAGGGAGCCAAACGGCTCCTTTTTATTTTTCCTCGTAATAAAATAAAAAATGTCATTTTTTCTTATCTAAGCATTTGACAGGGGGGGCAAATGGAGATATTTCAGAGCCCGTCGGAACGATGAACTTCACGTAAGGTTTTCAAAAACCTGTTTGTTTTTCGTTGGTGATATGTGGAAGGATGGCAGAGCGGTTGAATGCACTGGTCTTGAAAACCAGCAAGGGTGCAAGCCCTTCCAGGGTTCGAATCCCTGTCCTTCCGCCATTACCTAAAAAGAACAAAGCGCCTCTTTGGCGCTTTTCTTGTTTCTTAGCTAAAAATCTTCATCAGAATGTCTTTATTTATAAAACGGGTGTATCGAATACGGTTCGCCTATTTTATCTCAGTCAAAAATAATATCGATGTTTTTCTAACATGGGTTGAATATATTAACTTTTCTACATGTATATTTTGTAGTGCATCTTTTAATGACTATGAAAAATACTAATTCTAGAAACATAACCCTATGATATATTTATAAAATAGTGCACTTACATAAGGGCATTCATCGATGAACAATTTGGATAACTCCATAGAAAAAGTATCGTTTGAAGATATTTCAAACAGAAAAATACTTGTTGTTGATGACGCCCAGTCATTACTTGACTTAATTGCATGTATTTTAAAAAAAGTCGGTTTCACCAATATTCATTTGGTAAAAAATGGACAAGAGGCAATGGAGATAATTACCTCCTGGGCACCGGACTTAATCATTCTTGATCTGATGATGCCTGTTATGGACGGAATGGAAGTCTGCAGACAGGTACGAAGTTCAGAGAAAACAGCCTCTATTCCCATAATTGTTCAAACAGGTATGGATGACAATAAAGAACGCCTCAAAGCGTTTGAATCCGGGGCAAGTGATCTTATTACCAAACCAATTAATGCCCTTGAGCTTGTTGCCCGCACGAAACTACATCTGCACAATCTCTTGTTAACCGAAGAAAAATTGTCTTACCAACAAGAAATTAACGATGAATTAGCAATGGCAAAAGAGGTTCAAAAAAATTTACTCCCCTCGCCATGTTCACTTGTTAAAATTCGGAAGCAAACCAAACTTAATATATCCTCTTTTTTCCAACCCTCATCGGCGTTGGGTGGTGATTTTTGGGGAGCCAAAACTTTAAGTAACGACTGTATCGGGTTTTATATTACAGATTTCTCGGGTCATGGGGTTGTTTCCGCACTTAATACCATTCGTTTACACACTCTAATGTTTGATGTGGATGATCAATGGCTTGAACCAAGTGTTTTACTTACAAACCTTAATCAAAAACTTTGTGATATGCTGCCAACCGGACAATTCGCCACAATGATTCTCGGCGTAATTTCTCCTGAAGATAAACAAATGCACTATGCAGCGTCTGCAGCACCAGCCCCTATTCTTGGCTCATGGTCCAATCTGTCAAAATATGAATATCTTGACACAACAGGCCTTCCTTTGGGTATCAATAAGTCAGCAACTTACAAAACACACCAGATTCCCTTTGATAAAGAAAATTTCCTCTTATGTTTCAGCGATGCACTTATTGAAACCAAAATGACTACAGGAGAAACATTAGAAGACGAAGGTTTGATAAAATTACTTAAAAATCTGGCGACACAAAAGGCTAATCCAGATCTTCTGGATCAGGTTATTGCTACTTTTTTTGAGAATAGTGGCAACAATCTACGCGATGATTTAACGGCTCTTTGCTTTGATTATCTCTAGGGCCCTGCCTCTAAACCATAATTTCGTTTATTTTATCGGTCCAGACCAACACCTATAAAGCGCATGCGGACTTTAAAAAATGCCCCGATATCCAGGAACGGCCGCGGGGGTATCCAGGCTGCAGGTACAGAAGCAAGACAATCATCGATCAAAGCTGAGTGCCCACCTGACGCATAATCTGCGAGTGCTGCACCAAAAGCCGTCCCCCTGCTTACGCCTGAGCCATTATAACCACCTGCAAGATAGATATTATCAGCTTGTTTGCCAAAGAAATTTGTAAAATTTTGACTGATGCCTTCAACACCCGACCAGGAATATTCAAACGGGACATGTTTAAGCTGTGGAAAGCGTTTGTCGAAGGCCGCGCGGTGGATTTCCTGTCGCTTGGAAAGCAAACCGTCTGGCATCAAGGCAGCACCGTGATATTCTGCTGTGTTACGCAGGGAAATACGGTTATCAACGGTTAGCCGTACCGTGGCGCCACCGCTGTGTAGGGAGAGGACACCCCATTGTTTAAGCCTTCCCAGACAACCCAGTTCTTCTTGTGTGAGCTTTCTTGTAAAACTTCCCGATAGTGTACTTCCCATTATATGTCGTCGAATAAAGCCAAGTTTAGGGGCTTCATAATTTGTCGCCAGAACCACTTTGTCGGCCGTAACTTCACCTTTTTCCAACTGCAGAATGGTCGGAACACCATGTGTTATTTTAAGAACAGGGCTATTCTCATAGAGCTTGACGTTCGAGGGTAAACTATCGGC
>MABB01000106.1:0-7293 GCA_002162915.1 Rhodospirillales bacterium 47_12_T64 | reverse complement strand
GAACCCCGGACGGCACATGAACCCCGGAACGATATAACTTTGTCCCAAGACGATCATTTAGCTCTTCCTGCCCCAGTCCTGCGTGATCAATCTCTAGCCGATTGAGATACTCAAGGAAATTTTCACACTCACGGCCGGAAAGCTTATCAGCTGCAGTATGGTAAAAGCCATCCTGTTGCCACTGGCAGTCAATCGAATGATCCGCAACCTGCGTGCTCAGTAATTCTAGTCCGACTTGGTTGATCCGGTTTACTCGACGATAATTATCAGCCTGACCTTTATCAAATTCACCTGAAAATTGGCTAACAGCAACGGCGTACCCGGAATTGCGACCCGATGCTCCCTGCCCCACCATTCGGGCATCAAGCAACAAGATTTCATCATTGGGATGAAGTTCGGCAAGTCTGCGTGCACAGGAAAGCCCGGTTACACCAGCACCTATGACGACCCAGGGAGTTCGATGACTTCCGCTCAATGGTTCACGGGGTACTCTGTCGGGCAAGAGCTCTGCCCACCCGTGTTTATCTGTCGGGAAATTATGTACGCCCAAAGTCATCGCTTTTATCCGAATTAACCTGTTCTATAGTTGGTTTAATTTCAGGTTAAGGCTGTCGCATACCTTGATGATTGGGTCAATAAAAGATCGCTGAAAAAATAAGCCCCCAAAGATGGGAGCTTATTAATTAGCAAGTGTAAGAATAACCTAGGGAAGTTTTCCCTTTTCATTCAGGTCAACCAGATAACCAGCCCCTGCCCCGACAGCACCGCCAATAACCGCACCGCAAGTTACACAGCCGCCCGTTAAAGCCGTTCCGACAACGCCAACACCTGTACCAATAGCACCGCCGCTCAAGACACGCTGCTGTGTATCTGACATTCCGCTACAAGCGCCCAGCGCCATGACGGATACCATGACAAACGGTAATAATAGAGATTTAAATTTCATATCCACCCTGTATGCATCAATAAATAATGCACACAGGTTTAGATAATTAAACGCCCCTTCAGTGTATCCTCTATGGGATGAAGTTATGTCATTCTTGGCACATTCAAGTTTCTATGCCGCTAAGGGGCCGTGAATAGTTTTCAACATTGTTATTGCCGAGAGCCACGTCACAGGATTTTCGTTCTCAATCCGTTCCATCAATTCATCAGAGGCTTGTTCCGGGTTCAATGTCCGTAAAAGTGGCCCAGCTTCATCCTTATGCTGACCAGCTTCATGGAAACCGAAATCAACTAATGAGCTCACGACATTCTTATCTTTGCGATGAGAAAGCTCCCGGGCACTTACAGAGCGAATTAATGGATGTATATCTTTTAAAGATTGCTCCAAAAACTCTGTGGAAACGAGCCCTCTTCGTGCAGCAATACCATAAACAATGGTTCTTGTCGGAATAGAGATGTCTTTTAAACCCTCAAGAATAAAGGCTTCGAATTCATCTTGATAAGAAGCATCCAGAACTTTGTATACCAGTTGCCTTAACTCAGGGTCTTTTTCATTAAGTAAACCTGGGATTAACTCAATCGCGGAAACAGACAGAGATAACTCATCCGACAGATTACGCGACAAAGAGTCCAACGCGGTTCGTCTTAGCTCATTATCCTGTGATGTCAGGCAATTTTCCAAAACCTGGTTAACCTCTTGCCTTGGATAATCGCCAAGTAATCTGGAGGCAAAACACCTGATGTCTTCATTTACAGAAATCCCCTCACCATCTGGAGATACTTTACGTTTGCGCGGTATGCGCTGAGCAAGGGACAGTAAGTGCAGATCCTTGTTTGTCAGCTTTACAGGGGTTTCATCCCCAGAACCTGCATCAACAATGTCTTTGGCTTTTTCTTCATCTCCGAGGATTGATCCAAGAGTAGAAGACGGCCCTTGATCCTGTATTTCTTTGGTATCAACCTTGAGACCAACAGCTTTGAGATCCTCCAGAACCTCTTTGTTACTATCCTGATTCTGGGCTTCTTCTGTTTCTTTGGAAACACCTTCGTCAAGCAGGATTATTCCGTTTGCCGCATCCTCCAAAAGTTGAAGGGCCTCTTTGCGACCAGAAGAAGCGTGTAGATTAATGGCAGCAAGGGCTTCAAGCCTTAGGGTTCTGTTATCATTCGTGATGAGTTTACGAAGATCGCGCAAAGCTTTGGTTTCTTTCATCGTCCCCAAAGCTTTCACACAAGACCAGAGGACCGCATCCTTGGTATCGACATTTACCAATAGGTTGCTAATTCGAGGCAACACCAGTTTGCCCGCGCGAAGGCTGAGAACTTCGAGAGCGGCAGCCGTAATTTCGTCAGCAGTGTTACTAAGACGGTCAGAGAGTAAACGATAGATAATTTCATCTTCACTCGTGATTGATGGACCTTGTTTAAGACCACTAATAATCGCAATTTGAACGCGTGCATCGGGCTCATCAAGGAGTGCTTTTAAACGAGTATTCTCATCTATCGATGCCAATCTGAATGCCTCAACCCGCAGCTCCAGATCATTGGCAAAAGCAATTTCCTGCAATACCGGATCGTTCGGGTTGTGTTTCGCAATAATTTCAACGGCTAGCCGTCTAATACGAACATCGTCATCTGCCAAGGCACGTTTCACAAAATCCAATGCTTCCGGTTTATCTATACTTCCAAGCGCTTTAACCGCACTGTATCTCAAGCGCTCATCTCTGTTGGATAAAAGTTCAGATAAAACTTCCATTCCTTTAGTTCCAAGCATGGCAAGTGATGCTGTAGAGGCGGATCTAACATCCTGTCCATTTTCATCTTCAATTGCCTTGAGAATAAAAGGAATAGCTTCTTCGTCATTCATCTGGCCAAGGAGTTCAATTGATTTAAGCTGTATATCCAACCAGTCATCCCAACCACCCTGCATAAACTCATCTTCATCCCAGGTAATTGATTTATCCCGGGAAACACATAGTGTTCTAAGATAGGGTAAGACTTCTTTGGAACGTAGCTTGCCAAGTGCAATAACAGCTTGTTGTTTTACATCACCGCAAGGGTCTTCAACGAGGTTTCCTAATAGCTGAGGAATAGCTCTCTCGTCCCCTATCTCACCAAGAGACGCAGCGGAATCGCATCGCACATCTTCATCTTCATCAAGTAAGGCATCAATGAGTGCAGGGACAGCATCTTTATTCCCTATGGCACCCAAAGATTGAACAGCCTGACAGCGGATAATATCTGGGCTATTCGCGGTCAATTCACAAAGCTTGGCTTGTACTTTATCGAAGGTTTGTAATTCACTCATCTCAAGTCTTTCGGAAACAAATTATTAAAAAAAAGAATAAATAAGTAGCCTGCCTAAACCAATAGACAGGCTACTCAACAAATTACGCGATATCGCGTGGCGCAAAGGACATAGTCCGGAACTGATGCTTATAAGGAGAAGCACCAAGTTTCTTGATTTTGCCAACACCCATTTTGTAGTTGTAGTTACCACTGATCCAGTCAACAACACGCCCTTCAAGCGCATTGGCAGGCTGCTGCATATGAAGGAAATCCATATACATCACATTCTTTTTGACTGCAGGTGTAACCATGGCGACAGCGGTAATAGCTGCTTCTGTCAACTCAATATGGCCGTTTTTCAACAGTGAACTGAACTGGAAATCATCCCCTTCGACGCCAACGATGGTATTTTTCTGACCAGCGACACGTTCGGAATAAACCATCACGTAATCACCGCTTTCAATACCTCGTTTTTTGGCATCATCAGGGTGGATTTCAACCCAGTTTTCAGGCCAACGCTGAACAATGTAAGGCCGACGACGATCATCGAAACCAGACTGCCAACGTTCATTGATACGACCAGAAGTACACCAGAGTTCATCGTCCTTAGGCTTCATCCACTCCCAGTAATCAGAGAAGAGAGACCAAGGTGATTTCTGGATGTTACACTTACCAGTCTGACTGTTGAAATGTGTTAGCTTTTTATTGAACACATTCGCCCCAGCAGCCCCTTCGGCAGGCAATGATCTTTGGGTATCATGCAGACGTTTGGTGCCTTTCAGCTCTCCACTGTCTGTCATGATAACCGGGCCTTGAATACCGTCGGTGCCAAACTCACGCATTTTCTGATGCAAGGTTTTACCCTCGCGGTGAGCTGCAACTTTGACCATGAAGAAATCTTTACGGCTGCCACGAGTAAAGCGAGATGCTTCTTCCGCAACTTCGTTAGAGTTCTTCCAATCAAACCCGTCAAAACCCATACGTTTGGCGAGCTGAGCGATAATCCACCAATCAGGTTTTGCCGCACCTGGTGCATCATAGAACTTTTGATACAGACGCAAGCGCCGTTCGCCATTGGCACGAATAAAGTCTTCTTCGCCCCACGTTGCCGCCGGGAAAACAATATCCGCATAGCGGTTGGCAATCGGGTCTTGAAGATAGATATCCTGATTAATGACAACCATGCCACCACTGTCCGCACGGGCATTCAGTGTTTTGACAATCTCATCCTTGTCGAAAGAACGGATTTGATGTGGGTTGGATACCGTCAGCTCTTCAAACTTGTCCGCGAGCTGCTGAGTACCACACATAGACTGGATCCAGGTTGTCCCGATAACGTGGGCAAAACGTGTGTGCCCTGAAATCAGATAACGGTCTGTATCCATCGCCCGACGGCGACGACCCGGTAGTTTCTCGGGGGATTTGTTGCGTGGATACTTACCACCCTTCACACCACCACGTTGGTGACCACCCGCACGACCAATAACCTGTCCCGGACGTCCACCACAACCACAGATAATGCCTAGGGCAGAAATCGCCTGAGTGTTACCCGTATTGTTGGACCAGTAGAATCCTTTCTCGATCATGATGGAAGTCTTTGGACGTGCACCCGTTTTACGCGGTTTACCCATCCATTCAGCAGCAAGTTTAATTTTCTTGGCATCAACGCCAGAAACTTCAGAGGCATTTTTCAGCTTGAACTCGTCTTGAGCTAGTAACCATTCCTTCCAGTCTTCAAAGCCTTTGGTCTGGAATTTACCCCAGGTTGTGCGCCACTGCCACGGTGTATTACGTGTTCCCTGACCAAACCCGGAAGAGCTTTCCCATTTGTTATTAACCCACTTTTTGATCCACTCGGAATCTTCCCAGCCGTTCTCAACGATCAACCTTGCGATTGCGTTGACAACAAGCAAGTCAGTTCCCGGTGTTACATCAAGATAGAGACCACCGTTCTTTTCGGCATAAGCAACGCCAGCAGTTCGACGAGGCACCATGAAGATAGCTTTTTGGCCGTTTTCAATGCCACGCATGATCCACTGAGTGAAAAGAATGGTTTTGGTCTCATACGGGTCTGTACCACAAATCAGAAGTGTTTCTGCATCACGCCAATCTTCATAAGCCGGGGCAAAGTTATCGAACCCTGCATCCCGGAACCCTGGTGTGGATGACACATCAGAAGGCGTATCGTGGAACGTAAAGTTCGCCGTATTCACATGACGCAATGCATATTTTGAAATGGCATAAGTGTTCTCAATGTACTGGTATGAGAAGGTTTTCACGCCATAGGCATTGGTACCGTGTTTCTTAATCACGTGATTACCAACCTCTGCGGCAACATCCAAAGCCAAGTCCCAAGGAACTGGCATCAATGTACCATAGATCCGCATAAGCGGCGTTTTAAGACGGTCACGGGTTGGGGTTTGAGGGTTATAGCATTTCTGAGCGATACAACCACCACGAAGACTAGAATCCCCGTCAATATTTACATGTTTGGTATCTTTGTCAGGAATGATAACAACGTGGTGAGGCTGGCCGTTGTGAAGCACAATATTGTGCTGATTTGGTGCAACCCAGGGACCGAGCGCTTCAACAGGGAAATCTGCATCAAATGCATTTTCCTCGGCACTTGGTCCGCCGTTCTGTGCATTTACCGGCCACCGATAAACCTTGTATCCACAAGCAACAATACAATAATCACAAGCCGTGGAAATCACGTCCGCACCCTTGGGAGGTAACGGAACATTACTTTCTGGTACGTAATATGGTGTAGCCATAATTGTGTCCCTTATCCTTTCAGGTTGTCGTAGCGGCCATAAATTAGGCCGAAGACGCCAACCGCATAAACATCATCCCCATCAACTTCCAACAAGATCTGTGGCAGGCTTTGATAAGCTTGACCTGAAATCAGAATACCGTGTCGGGTAAGGTCGTAGGTTGAAAGGTGAAGCGGGCAAGGCCCAAGGGATTTCGTTTCAGCCTTGTAAGTTTCCTGAAGCGGTCCTCCCTGATGGGTACAGGTGTAGTTAAAAGCTACTACATCCTTTATCGGGCCGACACCGCCTCCAGATTCCTGACCAAGTTTGACCAGAAGTGATTCAGAAAAAGAATCTTCGTCAGGGTAATTGAAATCAACAGGCTCATCTTGCTTAAGCTCGGAAAGCTTGGCGATGAACTTGCGAGGATAAGTCGCGACCATGGCCGGAACTTCTTTTGCCTGCGGCGTGCCTGCGTTCATCGTGACCATCACCGTAAAGGTGGTGGCACCAGACGCCAACAGGAACTGTCGCCGAGACATAGTACAGCTGTTTTTGCCATTCTTGGCGCAATCACAGCCTTTGTTTTTTTCTAGAATGGTATCACTCATAGTTCTACCCCTTAGTTGGCTTGAACTGTGTTTTCAGTCACAGGAAGCGGTGCATAATCAGGCATCTCTGGTGCATCCATGAGAATTTCGTCCCCACTTAAGGACTCAAGGAATGAGACGAGATCATCAACTTCTTGATCAGAAAGCCCTAAAGGCTTGATTAAAGGTGATTTATTTTTGAAATACTCGTTCGTATCACCACCAGCGTTATAGAACTCAACCACATCCCGAAGCGTTTCCAGCATCCCGTTGTGCATGTAAGGCTCGGTATATTTGGTGTAACGAAGCGAAGGTGTCCGGAATTTCCCCTTGTCAGACTTCTGCTTGGTTCTGAAATAGAACCCGGGATCATCCTTTGTTTTCCTGTACATTTCTTCCGTTGAGCCTTTTGCATAGAGCTCATAACGGAAGGTTACCTGAGAAAGACCATCATCAGACCAACGGTCCAGCTGTGGAACACCAAGGTTATAATATTTTTCGTCGCTCAGAAGCGGTCCATTGTGACATTCAACGCACCCGCCTTTACCACGGAAAAGCTCAAGTCCATTTTTTTGCTGGTCAGTAAGAGCCGTTTCATCCCCGCGAAGGTAGTTATCAAACGGTGTATCTGTCTGAACAATAGTCCGTTCAAAAGCGGCAATTGCCTTCCAGGCATTACCGATTTTTGGCCATTCATCTCCAAATACCTCCTTAAA
>MABB01000091.1 GCA_002162915.1 Rhodospirillales bacterium 47_12_T64 | reverse complement strand
TTGTCATCGGGACATTTCAGGCGAGAAAACTACTCCGGTCTATCGGTGCCGAAGCCATCGTTGCCTTTGGTGGTTACGCCTCTGTACCTGCAAGTTTGGCCGGAAGCCAGTTGAGCATACCGCTTTATCTCCATGAACAAAACGCGGTGCTTGGTCGGGCGAACCGACTTCTTTCAAGCAGAGCACAAAAGATCTGTACGTCTTTTCGAAAGGTCAGCCACGTTCCCGCAGGTCAGGAGGTAAAAATAACTTTAACAGGTAATCCTGTACGCCCTGCGATAATGGCCCTGAGAGATACCCCCTATAGCACACCACAAGAAAACGGAAGCCTTCATATTCTGGTGACGGGTGGCAGCCAAGGTGCGACGGTATTCAACACAATCGTTCCAGAAGCTCTCGCTCTCATCCCCGAAGAGCTACGAGAGCGCCTTCACATCAGCCAACAAATTCGCGGTGATGGATCAGAAAACATTCGTGACGTTTATCAATCAAACGGTATTAAAGCTGATTTAAAACCGTTCTTTGATGACATGCCTGCGCGTTTGGCCCAAACACACATCGCTATTTGCAGATCCGGGGCATCAACCATCACTGAATTAGCAGCAGCAGGTCGCCCGGCAATCCTGGTTCCCTATCCACATGCTACAGATGATCACCAAACCGATAACGCCCGCGATTTCACTGACGCCGGGGCTGGCTGGTTGATGACACAGGCATGTCTCAATGCACAAAGTTTAGCCGAAAGATTAATCTCACTATTTTCACACACACAACTTCTGCAAAGAGCTGCATCTTGCGCAAACGAGCATGCCATAACTGGCGCCGCGAGCAATTTGGCTGATGTCATTTGTGGAACACAGGCAAATAACGGAGACAAACCATCAACAAACGAGAACGTTTCAACGGGGGCAGCAGCATGAAGGGCATGCCACTTGATATAGGCCCTCTGCACTTTGTCGGTATCGGCGGCATTGGCATGAGCGGCATTGCAGAAATCCTTCACAATCTGGGTTACCAGATTCAGGGAAGCGACATTGCTGAATCTGCCAACGTGCTCAGACTTCGTGAGATGGGCATCAAGGTGATGATTGGCCACAAAGCCGAGAATGTTGAAAACGTCCGTGTGGTCGTCGTTTCCTCTGCGATCAAACTGGACAATCCGGAAATTGAACAAGCGCGCAACAATCTCACGCCAATCGTTCGCCGTGCAGAAATGCTGGCAGAGCTCATGCGTTTCAAATCCTGCGTGGCGGTTGGTGGTACTCACGGCAAAACAACAACAACATCCATGATTGCCGCCCTGCTGGACGGGGGTCACTTTGACCCAACCGTTATCAATGGTGGCATTATCAATGCCTATGGAACCAACGCACGTCTTGGCGATGGTGACTGGATGGTTGTCGAAGCTGACGAAAGCGATGGTACCTTTATCAAGTTACCCGCAACGGTTTCCGTGATCACAAATATTGATCCTGAGCACATGGAATTTTACGGCTCTATCGAAGCCCTCCATGATGCCTTTGCAACTTTCGTTTCCAACATTCCTTTTTACGGATTCTCTGTTCTCTGTATTGATCACCCCGTCGTCCAGTCCCTTATTGGACGGATTGAAGATCGTCGCATTGTCACCTACGGTTTCAGTCCACAAGCCAAATTCCGGGCTGTTAATGTGCGCACTGAGATAACCGGAAATCTTTTTGACGTCGTGATCTCGAAAAGAAATGATGAAGAGAGCCGCACGATAATAGACTGCCGTCTCCCGATGCTTGGCAATCACAATATCTTAAATGCTCTGGCAGCAATCTCGGTATCAAGTGAGTTGGGTATGAGTGATGAAGAAATTCGTTCCTCATTAGCAGGTTTTAAAGGCGTCAAACGTCGTTTTACCAAGACCGGAGAAGTTAACGGTATCACGATTATCGATGACTACGGTCATCACCCTGTTGAGATTTCCGCTGTTCTGCAAGCTGCCCGTCAGGCAGTTACCGAAGGATCCCGGGTAATCGCCGTTGTCCAGCCTCACCGCTACTCACGCTTGTCGGATCACTTTGAAGGCTTCTGTTCCTGCTTTAACGACGCTGATCAAGTTATCGTTTCTGACGTTTATACCGCTGGCGAACACCCCATTGAAGGGGCAGACAGAGATAGCCTTGTGAAAGGATTGCTAACCCGTGGACATAGAAATGCGATAGCCCTTCCACAGCCGGAAGACCTTGCTGGGATCATCGCGGAATCAGCTCTCCCCGGTGATGTCATTGTCTGCCTTGGCGCAGGTAGTATTTCAGCTTGGGCGCATGCGTTACCAGAACAGCTAGAGGCTCTTTTTGAAACAACGGGAGCTATCAAGCAATAACATCATGACCAATACAGATCTTCCAGATAACCACCTTATACACCGCCTGCCAGAGGTAAGAGGCAGCTATAAGGCCGATGCACGCCTTGGCAAAGTCACATGGTTTCGTGTTGGTGGACCTACGGACGTGCTCTTCACGCCCGCAGACCAGGAAGATCTCGTAACCTTCATAAAGAACAAGCCCGCCGATATTCCTGTCATGGTTATTGGCGTCGGATCAAACCTTCTGGTTCGGGATGGCGGTGTTGCAGGTGTTGTTATCAGATTGGGACCAGCTTTTTCAAAGGTCGAAATCCTGGACGGCCAAATCATCTCCGGCGCGGCAACTCTTGATGTGAAGGTCGCAAAAACGGCCTTGAAAGCCAGCTTGACCGGTCTTGAGTTCCTCTGTGGTGTCCCCGGTACAATTGGCGGTGCGTTACGAATGAACGCAGGGGCTTACGGGCGAGAAACCCAGGATATACTGCTCTGGACTGAAGTCATGGACCCGCAAGGGAATATTCACAGACTGACACCCGACCAACTTGGATACGCCTATCGTCACTGTAGCCTGGATAAGGCCTGGATTTTCCTTAGTGCTTGTTTCCAGGGAGAACCAGGTGATTCGGGAAAAATCGCTACACGTATGAAAGAGATTCAGGATGCACGCGGAAGCACACAGCCGATCAAATCGCGGACAGGTGGTAGTACTTTCAAAAACCCTGATGGAAACAAGGCTTGGCAACTCATCGACAAAGCAGGGTGCCGAGGATTGAACATCGGCGATGCCCAGGTTTCAGAACAACACTGTAATTTTTTGATCAACACTGACAAAGCTTCGGCAAGTGATCTTGAAAATCTTGGCGAAGAGGTTCGCAGGCGTGTCAAAGACACATCGGGTATCGAACTGCATTGGGAAATCAAACGCATTGGCGCGACCTCTGTTCAAGACAACACAAAAGGGAACGAAACTCTATGACCGGTAATATCGCGTTATTAATGGGCGGATTTTCACCTGAGCGAGACGTATCTCTCGCCACAGGAACTGCCTGTGCCAAGGCACTGCGCGAGGCACGTTATAACGTTACCGAAATTGATGTTTCCAAAGACATCGCCTCCCTGATCAACCAATTGAACGAAATAAAGCCCGACGTCGTCTTTAATGCCCTGCATGGTGAGTGGGGTGAAGATGGATGTGTTCAGGGGTTACTCGAATTATTGGGCCTGACCTATACCCACTCACAGGTTCTCAGCTCTGCACTTGCGATGCACAAGGAACGCGCCAAGGCTTTGGTTGAGCAAGTGGGCGTTCGGGTACCAGAAAGTAAAAGTATCACCGCCCAGGATCTTGCCGCAGGCGACCCCCTTCCCCGACCTTACGTTATCAAACCTCTTAGCCAGGGTTCTTCCGTTGGAGTACACATCGTTTTCGAAGGCGACAACCATACTGCATCCAGCCGTGAAGATCTCGGTTTCGAAGGTGACATTATGGTCGAGCGCTACATTCCAGGGCGGGAACTCACTGTCGCTGTAATGGGGGATAAAGCACTTGCTGTAACAGAGCTTTCTCCCAAACAGGGGTTTTATGATTACGAAGCCAAATATACAGATGGGAAGACCGATCACATCATCCCTGCACCGATCCCCGAGAGTATTTACCAAGAAGCATTAGACGCCGCCTTAAAGTCACACCAGGTTCTTGGCTGTCAAGGCGTAAGTCGAAGCGATTTTCGCTATGATGACACTGCCCGTGGTGATGGCGGACTCTACTACTTGGAAACAAATACTCAACCAGGTATGACTGATCTCAGCCTAGTCCCTGAACAAGCAAAACACGTGGGTATCTCTTTCTCAGAACTCTGTGCCTGGATGGTAGAAGACGCCCTCCGAGTTAAGGAGCAGGTATGAGTAAAGCCGCCCCCAAAGCCAGCCAAAAAAACAAACGTCGGCGCAAGCGCAGTCAAAAGCGGAGTAAACTACCTTTTGGCGATACAAACTGGCGCCGTGTCTTTTTAGGTACTGCCGCAGGAACTGTGCTTGCAGCTGTCGGATTGACGACAGTTCTCTGGACTAACGGATGGATTCCAGAGAAAATTAATCTTGGCGTGGATAATTTCCACGGTATGACTGCGGATGCCGGACTATCCGTCGAAGATGTGTTGGTCGAAGGTCGTAAACGCACGAATGCAGCGGCAATTCTCAATACCCTGGATGTAGAACGCGGCACACCAATTCTAGCTTTTTCACCAAGTAGCGCAAAAGCTGAAATTGAGAAACTGCCATGGGTTAAGCAGGCCATTGTAGAAAGGCGTTTGCCCAATGTTATCTACGTACAATTAATCGAACGTCAACCTCTCGCTCTTTGGCAAAAAGAAGGCATCTTGCATGTTATCGACCAAAACGGCGAAGTTATCCCCAAGGCAAAAGCTACCAAGTTCGCATCCCTGCCTCTCATCGTTGGTCCTGATGCACCCGATCATGCCAGAGAGATTTTAGCGTTGATCGAAAGTGAGCCCGATTTGGGAACTCAGGTCAAAGCAGCTGTCAGGGTTAGCGGACGTCGTTGGAATATTCGCCTCAACAATGGTGTAGATGTCCAGCTTCCAGAAGAAGATCCGACAGATGCCTGGTCATTTTTTGCGCGCATTGAACGAGAAGAAGGTGTTCTGGAGCGAGATGTCGTTCTCGTTGATTTACGTTTGCGAGATCGCCTGATCGTCAGAACATCCGGCGGTACCGCTAAAGATAAAACAAAATCCGTGAAAGGGAAAAAGACCTGATGTTGATGGTTCAACTCAACCTGACACAGACACCTAAACTTCCTTATTTGAAAGGATGCCGCAAGTCATGAAGCGGAACCTAGGTGTCATCAGACACGGAACCATCGCTGCTATCGATGTTGGCAGCAGTAAAGTTTGTTGTTTCATCGCACAAATTGATGGAGATACTCCGCCGAAAGTCATTGGTATCGGTCAGCAAGCCAGTCATGGGATGAAAAGTGGAAATATCGTTGATATGGAGGCTCTTGAAGATTCCATCCTCAACGCTGTGCACGCCGCAGAACAAATGGCCGGAGAAACGGTTAACTCTGTTCTGGTTAATCTTTCCGGCGGATCTCCCTCGTCTCACAATATCAATCTAGAGATTTCCATTAATGGCCACGAAGTCACAGACACTGATCTCAAACAAGCTCTTTTACACGCCAGTCAGGTCCAAGGTCCCCAAGGAGATCCTGAACAAGGGCGCCAGTTAATACACTCCTTGCCCACTGGTTTCACATTGGATGGCAACCGCGGCATTAAAGACCCACGCGGGATGCATGGGGAAATGCTTGGCGTAACAATGCATCTCATTACCGCAGCGGCGAATTCTCTACGTAACCTGACAACTTGTATAAAGCGATGCCATTTGGCACCAATGAGCTTTGTTCTCTCGCCTTATGCCTCTGGCTTATCGTGTTTGGTAGACGACGAAATGGAACTGGGTGTTACCCTCGTTGACATGGGGGGAACCACAACCTCAATCGCTGTATTCAGCGAAGGCAAACTTGTTTTTTGTGATGTGATTCCCGTCGGTGGACACCATGTCACAAACGATATCGCCCGGGGATTGTCGACACCCGTTGCAGAAGCAGAACGTATGAAGACCCTTTACGGACATGCCGTTGCAACCGTCACAGATGAACGGGAAATGATCGATGTCCCCCAGGTTGGAGAAGCAGCAGGTAGTCAACCTCAACAAGTTCCCCGATCTCTTCTTGTCGGCATAATACAGCCAAGACTAGAAGAAACCTTTGAGCTCGTTCGTTCCAGACTTGAGGTGAGCGGTTTCGATAAAGTCGGTGGCAGACGCGTGGTTTTAACTGGCGGAGCCAGTCAATTGCCCGGCCTACCTGATTTAGCGAGCTTGATTCTTGATAAACAGGTACGCATCGGACGACCGATACGTGTATCTGGTTTAGCGGACGCAACAGGGGGGCCCAGCTTCTCTACCTGCGCTGGACTTTTAACCTACGCAACTATCGCCCATAACGAGGTACAAAGCGAGAAAACCCCTGAGGAGACTCAGCCTCAGAACCTCGTAAGTAAATTTGGAAGATGGTTTAGTGAAAATTTTTAACAAAAAGTTAGGAATTAGCTCGACTGATTCCACAACTTTATAGTACAACTTGACTAATGATTTCGCCGAGTCGGCGTCCAACGGAGGTTAGTGATGGCTTTAAATTTAGATGTTCCACCAATTGAATCAGAACTGACCCCTCAGATTACTGTTATTGGGGTTGGCGGCGCAGGCGGTAATGCTGTGAACAACATGATCCAGAGTAATCTGGAGGGTGTAGAGTTCCTTATTGCCAATACAGATGCCCAGGCAATTGCCCAGTCATCATGTAATCGCACCATTCAGTTGGGCCGAAACATCACTCAAGGTCTCGGAGCAGGTTCGCGCCCGGACATTGGCCAGGCCGCTGCCGAAGAAGCCATGGATGAAATTCTGGGCCACCTTGAAGGCTCAAACATGGTCTTTATTACAGCTGGTATGGGTGGTGGCACGGGTACAGGGGCCGCACCTGTTATCGCAAAATCAGCACGCGATGCTGGAATTTTGACCGTCGGTGTTATTACCAAGCCTTTCCATTTCGAAGGGATGCATCGCATGCGTCTCGCCGAAAGAGGAATTGAAGAGCTTGCCCAGTATGTCGACACCCTCATCATTATTCCAAATCAAAATCTTTTCCGTATCGCCAACGAAAAGACAACCTTTGCCGATGCCTTTAAAATGGCCGATGATGTCCTCCGTTCCGGCGTGAGTGGTGTCACCGACCTCATGGTTATGCCTGGCCTTATCAACCTTGATTTTGCAGATATTCGTGCCGTGATGACGGAAATGGGTAAGGCAATGATGGGAACGGGAGAAGCCGAAGGCGAGAGTCGCGCCATGGATGCCGCCGAGGCAGCCATTTCAAACCCGCTCCTCGATGAAGTATCGATGAAAGGCGCACGTGGTGTTCTTATCAACATCACTGGCGGTCCTGACCTCACTCTCTTTGAGGTTGACGAAGCGGCCAATCGTATCCGCGACGAAGTTGACCCGGAAGCAAATATCATCTTTGGGTCGACATACGATCCCAATATGGAAGGCACAATGCGCGTTTCTGTTGTTGCCACCGGGATTGATGCGGAATCCATGAAGAATATCCGCCCGCCCCAGGCAAGAGAATTTCAGGCCCCTCCGGCCCCCTTGAACGTAACGCCAGAACAAGTTGAATCTCAGCCCGAACAAGCTGTTGCCTCTACTTCCGGGCCTCAAGATGCGCCAGTATTGCCACAGACTGCTCCTATTACAGCACCAATGGCGTCAGTAGCATCCCCGGTAACATCCATGGAGCCAAAGTCTCAGCCAATAATAGAAACCGGACCATCACAAACAAGTATTGAATCTGCGATCACCCGCAGCGATGCAGAAGGCCAACAAGTAATGGCGTCCGCACCACAGGCCGAGATCAAAAGCGATAGCTTTACCGCCCCAATCCCGGCAACAGTTTCCAATCAGAAGCCTGCTGCTCCTCAACCTGCACCGCAAAAAGCTGACCCGTTTGCCGCTGCAGCTCTGGCAAATGGCACGGGAAAACACGAAGACAGCTCTCGGAAGGGTCGCGGACTTTTTGGTCGCATTACCGGTGGTGCTGCGCGCGCCCTCCAGGCGGCAACTCAATCTGAAGAACTTGGTGACTTACAAGTTGGTACAGCCACCGTTGCTACTCCTGCAGCAGCAGTGGCAAGCACAGCCCCTGCACCAGCAGAATCGCCTGCTGCAGGTAACAGCCAGCAACCGCGCTTAACTGGCCTTGATCCTCAAGACCGCCTTCAATCAGCACCGACCGACGAAGATTTGCTCGACATCCCAGCATTTCTGCGCCGTCAAGCAAACTGACACGAATATTACAGAGTACGTTACATTTCGTAACATATTGAAACAAACAGTGATTTGTTAGAAACAAGGGGACGAGCTATCGTTCCCTTGTTGCATTTTGTCGGATGAACAGCGCGGCTGCTTCCGGGGGGAATAACTGACAAACGAAGCGTACTCATGAAAACCAACATTACTGCCAATCACGTACAGAAACAGAAAACACTCAAGAGCCCTATTAATTGCTCTGGTGTTGGTCTGCATTCCGGTGATAACGTCAACATGACTTTACATCCTGCAGAACCCGGTGCCGGAATTGTTTTCCGCCGTACTGATGTCGCAGGAAAAGGCGTTGTTATCCCCGCCACCTGGGAATATGCAATTGAATCCCCGCTTTGTACGACACTCGTCAAAGATGGTGTAAAGATTGCAACCATCGAACACCTTATGTCAGCCTTGGCAGGCTTTGGTATCGACAATTGCTATATCGACATTAATGCCTGCGAAGTCCCGGTAATGGACGGGAGTTCATCGCCGTTTGTTTTCCTGATCGAATGTGCTGGCGTCATCGAACAGAATGCCCCTAAACGGGCTATTCGCATCCTCAAGGAAGTATGCGATGACGAAAAAGGGACCCGGTCCGGTACCTTAAGTCCAGCGGAAAGCTTCTCAGTAAGTTTCGAGATCGACTTTGAAAGTCAGGCAATCGGCCGTCAGGAACTTTTCATGGAAGTTACTCCTGATCACTACAAGCAAGAAGTAAGCCGTGCACGCACCTTTGGTTTTCTTCAAGAAGTAGACCAACTTCGTAAAATGGGCCTCGCCCGTGGTGGCTCTCTGGATAATGCAATTGTCATCGACGGCGACACTGTCATGAACGAAGGCGGGCTTCGTTATGCGAACGAGTTTGTACGCCACAAAATTCTGGATTCCATCGGGGACCTATATCTGGCTGGTGCTCCTATTGTTGGTCACTATCATGGTGATCGCACGGGTCACGCTCAGACTTATCGCCTTGTTAAAAAGCTTCTTTCTGATAACAGTGCCTGGGAATGGGTCACATTACCTGTTGCAGAAAAGGCATCCCGCGGAGCCGCATTTTCCGTACCGGAAAAAGCTGTCGCAGCAAGCGTCTAGATTTAGACGCCTCCCAAAAATAAAGAGCCTGAGTTTACCCTGATTTTCGGGTCTCTTTTGCTATCTTCTATCTTGATCACAATTTATTTCCCTCCTTTAGGATCAAGAAAGCTTCAGTACTCTTGAGGACAAGATAACGAAGCCCTATAGTGCTCTGACAATTCAGCCTTTGGTAAGCAAAATGGCTAACGGAAAGAGTAACGTGAAATGAAATCCGGTCTATTAAGACAGTTAATTGCAACACCCTTCACACGTACAATCTGGGCATTGTCCCTGGCTGCAAGCCTTGCAGCCTGTAGCTCAGACGAAAAGCCCGTGTATGTTGAGAGACCAGTGGAAGAGCTTTACAACAACGCCAACAATGCGCTCAAGGCTGGAGAAAACGTAAAAGCAGCCCAGTTATTTGATGAGGTAGAGCGTCAGCATCCTTATTCAGTCTGGGCTTCAAAGGCTCAGTTGATGGCTGCCTATGCGCTCTATACAGAAAACAAATACGATGACGCCATTAGCGCATTGGATCGTTTCATTGATCTGCATCCTGGCAACCGTGACACTCCCTATGCTTACTACCTCAAAGCTTTGAGTTTCTACGAACAGATTTCCGACGTTGGCCGTGATCAAAAGATGACCAGAGAAGCATTAACCGCTCTTCGGGACGTTGTGAGACGCTTTCCCCAGAGTAAGTATGCACGAGATGCTCAGCTAAAAGTCGATCTCGCCAATGATCACCTTGCTGGAAAACAGATGACCATCGGTCGGTATTACCTCAACCGGAAAGAATATCTTGCTGCTATCAATCGCTTCAGGATGGTAATTGGCCAATTCCAAACAACCACGCACGTTCCAGAAGCACTACACAGACTTGTCGAATCCTATTTGGCATTGGGCATTATTGATGAAGCACAGGCAACAGCTTCTGTGCTCGGTCATAACTTTCCCGGGGATCGCTGGTACCAGGATAGTTACGCGCTTTTAACTGACCAAGATCTTGAGCCTGAAGAAAAAGACGGCTCATGGATTTCCGATGTCTGGGATTCAATACTCTAACAGGCGGGTAAGCTGTGCTGCTCAATTTAACGATCGACAATGTTGTTCTTATCGACCGCTTGGAACTCGCTTTTGATCAGGGTCTTTGCGTTCTCACCGGTGAAACCGGCGCAGGCAAGTCAATCCTGCTTGATTCTCTTGGGCTTGCTCTTGGGGCGCGGGCAGAATCAAGGCTGGTACGGCAAGGCACAGATAAAGCAACCGTAACGGTGGTTTTTGATCCCGCTTCCAACCACCCTGTTTTTACACTTCTTCAAGAATGTGACTTCACACTGGAAGATGAGTTATTGGTTTTCCGTCGTGTCTTAAATTCTGATGGGCGTAGCCGTGCCTATATCAACGACACTCCCGTATCTGCCAACCTTCTTAGACAGGCCGGCGATCTTTTAATCGAAATACAGGGACAGTTCGAACAACGGGGCCTGCTGGACCAAAGCAATCACAGAAACCTTCTCGATGCTGCAAGCGGAAATGATAAATTAGTCTCACAAACCAATATCCTTTGGACAAGCTGGCATCAAGCACAGAAGGAACGCGCCGAGGCCGACGAAAAGCTCGCCCAGGCGCAGAGGGAAGAGACCTTTCTCAGGCATTCGCTAGAAGAGCTTGATAGCCTGTCACCCGAAGAAGGTGAACTGGAAGGGCTTTCATCGCAGCGACAGCTTCTGATGCACGGCGAGAAGCTGGTACAGGCGATGAATGCCTGCACCCAAGACCTTATCGGTGATAATGGCGTAGGCGGTGCAGAAAATGTTATTGGTGGGGCGCAAGGGCACTTGCTTGGGATACCAGAGAACGCAAGAGACCGCCTCAAACCTGTTGTAGATGCTCTGGATCGGGCAACATTCGAAGTACAAGAAGCTCTGGCTTCTCTACAAGCCATATCAAATGACCTTGATCTTGATCCAACAAAACTTCAGGAGATTGAAGAACGCTACTTCCTCTATCAGGATCTGGCGCGGAAGCACCGCGTTGAACCAAAAGCTTTACCAGACGTTCGCGAGAGCATTGCCAAGCAGCTCTATCTTATTGATACTGGTAATGAGCATTTGCAAGAACTCGACAGACGTTGCGAGGAAACCCGCAGCAAGTATGTGCAGGCTGCCGAAAAATTGAGCCAGGTCCGGCACAAAAAGGCTATGGAACTCGATAAGGCAATCAATCACGAACTTCCCCCGCTAAAGCTTGAACGGGCTTCTTTTAAAACCGGAATAGAGATTCAGGACGAAGAGAACTGGGGCCGCTATGGCTGGGATCAGGTCTCATTCCTGGTTGCAACCAATCCAGGATCAGCCCCGGGACCACTTGGTAAAATCGCATCCGGTGGTGAGCTTGCACGTTTTCTCCTCGCCCTTAAAGTTGTCATGGCCAAGGTAAGTCCGGTTGACTGTCTGGTCTTTGATGAAGTAGATGCCGGAATTGGTGGCGCGACGGCACATGCCGTCGGAGAGCGCTTGTCACGCCTTGCTGAAGAACGACAAATTCTTGTTATTACGCACAGCCCGCAAGTCGCCGCCAAAGGAAGCCAACACCTTATGGTTTCCAAGTCTGTCAATAGCGAGAAGACCACAACGACTGTCTTCCCGCTGGATGAACAGCAAAGACGCGAAGAGGTTGCCCGGATGTTGTCCGGTGCAGAGATTACAAACGAAGCTAGATCAGCCGCTGACAGCCTTTTAGGATAAGTACCTTGACTAAAAAGAACCCAACATTCGCTCTCTTTAATCCGGAGACTGAAGGGCTAACGCCTGAACATGCGGCAAAAGAACTCAAAATCCTGGCCGAAGAAATCTCCCGGCACGACAAGCTTTACTATCAACAGGATGAGCCCGAAGTTACTGACGCAGAGTACGATATCCTACGCCGACGCAATACCGCAATTGAACAACACTTTCCTCAACTTGTTCGCGATGACAGTCCGACCTCCAAGGTCGGTGCCGCCCCGTCTTCCGGCTTCAGCAAAGTCAAACACAGTGTTCCTATGCTCTCTCTTGGTAACGCTTTCGATGATGAAGATGTCGCCGAATTCCTGGCCCGCATCAGACGGTTCCTTGGTCTCGGCAAGGATGAAAGGGTCGATATCTTTTCCGAACCCAAGATCGATGGCCTCTCCTGCTCTATTCGCTATGAAAAAGGCGTTCTCGTTCAAGCTGCCACGCGCGGTGATGGCGCAGTGGGCGAAAACATTACCGATAATGTGAAAACTATCGCCTGCATACCGCATCAATTATCAGGTAGCGGATACCCGGATATTCTCGAAGTCCGTGGTGAAGTCTATATGCGCCGTGATCGCTTCCAAGAACTAAATACCAACCAGGCATCAATCGGCGGAAAAGCCTTTGCAAATCCCCGCAATGCCGCCGCAGGTTCCCTCCGCCAACTCGATCCATCAATAACCGCAGCACGACCACTGGATTTTTACGCCTATGCCTGGGGTGAAGTATCCGACCCCCTCGGACAGAGCCTTACAGAAGCCCGAAGCAGGCTGGAAAGTTGGGGATTGCCAATCAACCCGGGCGAACTATGCGCCTCTTTGGACGACGTCCTAAAGTTTTACCGCGGCGTTATGGCTGACCGACCAGATCTCGACCATGAAATAGACGGCATTGTCTATAAGGTAAACCGCCTAGACTGGCAGGAACGTCTTGGATTTGTCAGTCGCGCCCCCCGCTGGGCTATTGCACACAAATTCCCGGCGGAGCAGGCGATAACCCGCCTCAACGAGATTACCATTCAAGTCGGGCGCACCGGCGCATTGACCCCGGTGGCAAACCTTGAGCCTATCACGGTTGGCGGTGTTGTTGTCTCGAGAGCAACGCTGCATAACCGCGATGAGATCGAACGCAAGGATGTTCGCGAAGGCGATAGCATCGTCATTCAGCGTGCAGGCGATGTTATCCCGCAGGTTGTGGAGGTTCTTCTCGACAAACGGCCAGAAAACTCAACTCCTTATCCCTTTCCCACACATTGCCCGGAGTGCGGATCTCAAGCGACCCAGGAAGACGGCGAAGTCGTCACTCGTTGCACTGGCGGTCTTATTTGTCCTGCCCAAGCGGTCGAGCGTCTAAAGCACTTTGTCAGTCGGAACGCCTTTGACATTGAAGGTCTTGGCGACAAGCAAATTAAATTCTTCTTCGAACAGGGATTGATCAAATCACCTGCGGATCTTTTCAAGCTTGCTGAAAAGGATAAAAACAGTCTCATTCCTTTGCGTAATCAACCGGGCTGGGGAAGGCAATCTGCCGAAAAGCTCTACAGTGCACTTGAGACAAAACGCACCATCGGTCTCGACCGTTTTATTTTTGGCCTCGGCATTCCCCAAATTGGCCAGGCAACCGCAAAACTGTTGGCGAAAACTTACGCAACCCTTGATCGGATAGAAGAAGTCGCAAGGCAAGTTCACGATCCAGAAAGTGACGCCTTGCAAGAGCTGCTTGCCATTGATGGCATCGGTGCCTCTATGGCAGGTGATCTCATCGCTTTCTTTGGCGAGCCACATAATCAGGAAGTAGTCGCAGCTTTAAAAGAACAGCTGACAATCGAAGAATTTATTCTGGAAGTCAGTAATAATTCGCCCGTCACAGGCAAGACTGTCGTCTTTACCGGTAAACTTCAAACCATGTCCCGTGACGAAGCAAAAGCCAAAGCAGAAAGTCTCGGCGCCAAGGTCGCAGGGTCAGTATCTAAAAAAACAGATTATGTCGTGGCTGGCGCTGATGCCGGATCAAAATTGAAAAAAGCAGAAAGTCTCGGCGTAACCGTTTTAACTGAAGAAGACTGGCACGAGCTTGTGGGATAAGGGATTTGGTATTCCAGTCTCAGAGCCAAGAGCACTATCAGCTTACGACACGTTCAGCGTTGATGGCTTGGCTTATGCGACAGGCCTGATAAAATCATCAACATGGAAGCAAATATTAAAAGCTACGACAGTGACTTCAAAAGCCACAGCCACAGCACCTTTCACCAACTGATCATCCCACACAGGGGTGAACTGGAGCTAGAGGCCGAACAATCGTCGGGCATTGCCAATATTGATCAGGTCGCGGTTATCACGGCAAATGATACCCACGCTTTTCGTGGGCGAAACCCAAACAGCTTTACTGTGGTCGATTTTAATTTTGCCGACGCCAGTTACATGCCAGAGCTAAACTCCCTCTGGGACCGCGCTCACAACCAGATTCTGTTTCCCCTCGATGAAGGGCTGCTTAACCTCAGCCGCTTTACCGCTATCGAACTGAAAGATCGAGGACTAACATCTTTGGGAGAACAGGGGATCAAACTCTTCCTCCTCGCACTTGCAGAAAACTCAAATACCAAAGAAAATGTACTTCCTGCCAAACTTCAAAGCGCTTTGAAGTATATAAGAGAGAACCACACCCGTAATCTTTCTTCCAAAGACATCGCTTCGGCGGCGTGTCTGTCAGTTAGCCACCTCCATTCGCTGTTCAACAATGTTCTGGGCTACACCCCTCAGAGATTTCAAACCAGGCTAAAGCTCGAGCGCGCACGCCAACTCGTCCTTGATAGCACAGTGCCGCTTTCACAGATTGCTCAGGAAGTTGGTTACGCCGATCAAAGCAGCTTTAATCGGGCCTACCGCAAAATATATGGGCAGGCACCGGGTAAAGAACGAAGCGATAACAGAGATTAAAGTTAATTTGCGTTTATAAATTTGCCCTGAATAAATGATACCAAGGGGCAAAGAATAACCAAGTGACTGGAATCTGGGTATAAACAATCAGAACCGCGGGCAAGACTTCGGTACCAAAGAGCTTAAACTGCGTGCATCAACTCTGGATAAGCGCACATGACCGACACTCATTCTCTAAAACTACGGGCCACTCTTATTGGCGGCATTGCCGTTCTTCTATGGGCCCTACTCGCTCTTTTTACCACCTGGGCAAAAGGCATCCCAACCTTTCAGCTCCTAACGCTGTCGTTCTCTATTGCCTTTTTCTCCGGCCTTATTGTTCTTGCACGCAAAGGAAAGGAAAGCCTTTCAAAGTTGAAACAACGGCCCTTGGTCTGGATTATCTCTGTAGGTGGCCTATTCGGCTACCATTTTCTTTATTTCCTGGCCCTGCATAATGCGCCCCCCGTTGAGGCCAGCCTTATCGCCTATCTCTGGCCTTTACTGATCGTCTTCTTTTCAGCCCTTTTACCCGGTGAGCGCCTCTACTGGTTTCATATCGCAGGTACCCTGTTGGGGCTTGCTGGCGCTGTCCTCATTGTCACCAAAGGGCAATCCCTCTCCCTAAATGCAGAACACACCACTGGCTATCTGGCTGCCATCGCCTGTGCACTCACCTGGTCAGGCTATTCTGTTCTTAACCGGAAATTCAGCCATGTGCCGAGTGAAGCTGTAACAGGTTTCTGTGGGGCAACAGCCCTATTGGGACTAGCATGTCATCTGTTTATCGAAAGCTGGGTGACACCGGATCTCACGCAATCGATAGCCATTATTGCCCTTGGCATTGGCCCGGTTGGACTTGCCTTCTTTGTTTGGGATTACGGGACAAAACACGGTGACATACAGGTTCTCGGTGCAATCTCCTATGCCGCGCCTCTGCTGAGCACACTGGTATTGATATCAGCAGGATTAGCTGAAGCCAGTTGGATTATCGCCATTGCCTGCCTTCTCATCGTTGGTGGGGCACTCACCGCCTCGGCAAAAATTTTGCGATCCCACCGTTCCAAAACAATCCATCGTCAGGCTCAATAAGGAAAACAACTCGCCGAACGGCTTACAACAAATCGTCCATCATTGCAGCGAGGATAGCTTCGGGACGATCCTCCTGCATCAAATGGCCCGATCCCGAAACGGCGATTATCTCTCCACTTGTCAGCTTTTCTGCCAACTGGTTTCCCTGAGATATCGGCAGCCATTTGTCTTTTTGACCCCAAAGAATTTTCACAGGGCAATCCATTGGCTTATAGCAACCAGAGATTTCATCAGTATACGCCTCATCCATTTGCGCAATTTGCCGATAAAACGCAGGCTTGCCCGTATCTCCTTGCCATGGCTCCATATAAACCCCGAAGGTGTCTTCATCGAGTTCCCTATAAGCAGCTCCCTGTAAATAAACACGCAGCAATGCGGCATGCATATAGTCTGGCATGTTTGCAAAAGCAGCCTCATGACTGCGGACATGTTGCACAAAGGGAGATCCCCAAGGAGCAAGAGCCACAGGA
Organism: Rhodospirillales bacterium 47_12_T64; assembly: GCA_002162915.1. GTDB lineage: Bacteria > Pseudomonadota > Alphaproteobacteria > Kiloniellales > Kiloniellaceae > Kiloniella. Next base: position 1,688 of record MABB01000091.1, on the reverse strand, counting down.
TCGATCATTGTTAATTTTGAGTATCTGAGCTTGTTCAGATAATAAGCCCGTAGTGCAGTCGCACCTCCAAAGTCATGGCATAACACAGCCGGCTGAGAAAGTTGCCATTCATGCATTAACGCCGTGAGCACTTGATTTTGCACGGCGAGAGAAACATCCTGACCTGCGTGTTTTTCTGATTGCCCATAGCCAATCAAATCAAAGAAATACACCTGCCATTTGCTTGCGAGAAGTGGTGCAATCCTTCGCCATACCTGAGATGAAAAGGGTGTCCCGTGAATAAGAACCAGTGGGTCTCCTTGCCCCATAACACCCCAGGCAACAGACTGTCCTTCAAAATTAAAGCGGCGATCAAGTTTAAGCATGTGGCCCTCTGGGAAAACCATCTGTTTCTAATGCTTGTGAGGGCAATAGTGCTCGGGCCCAATGAAACAAACGATGCAAGTGTAATATACGGCCCCTTCTTACCCTGGGCTCACTGATTTCTCGATCCAACCTTGCCCCCTTGAACCGTCGGCTTGATGCTGTTTCAATTTCGAAACTCAGGTTATCACGATTATCCAACCGCGTTGCCAAAATGTAAGATTCGCCTAAAATATTTATCATTGCCTTGTTCCTTTCATGGAATTACTCTCATAAATATCAGCGGCTTTATGGTTTTTATCAATTTAGGAAAAATTCATTAATGTTAGCTCACCTTACATATTGTAATGCGTAACTTTCCTTCCCTATCCAGTCTAAGGGCCTTTGAAGCTGTTTTTCGGCACAACAATCTTACCCATGCTGCAAAAGAGCTGAACGTGACCCATGCCGCTGTGGCACAGCAAATAAAGCGGCTGGAAGAATGGTTTGGCATTACCCTGTCTCGCCGTGAGGGGCGTGGAGTTGCACCAACAGAGGCCGGTCAGCAGCTGGGCGCTGAGCTAAGCAAGAGTTTCGATATTATCGACGACGCCGTAAACGATCTCAAAAGCAATACAGATGAGCGTCCACTACGCGTTACCATGACACCGACCTTTGTCAATTTTTGGCTTATGCCACGACTTGGCGATTTTCGAAAAAAACATCCCGATATCGAAATCCTCCTCAATGCCAACAGTGATGTCGTTGATCTTCGAAGAGAAGAATACGATCTCGCTATTCGCTATGGAAATGGTGATTGGGCAGGCTTTGAAGTCGAAAAGTTAATGCAGAGCTATGCATCTATCGTCGTTGCGCCAACACTTTTAAAAGGCGTGTCGATCAAAGAACCGCATGATATCACCAAGCTTCCCTGGGTTTGCGATATTGATGATCGACACTCGGAATGGAACCATTGGCTCAAACACCATGGAATTGAATTTTCAAAGCACAGCGCCAAGATACATCTATCAAGTTACCTTACGCGCGATGCCATTCGAGACGGTCAGGGCGTTGGTGTCCTGCCCTCAAACTGGGTAAGTGAAGACATAGAAAATGGTCGCTTGATTGAGTTATTTTCCCTGACAAGCGGTGAACAGACAGGATACCATCTCGTCTACAAACAAGGCCTGATTTCTAACCACTTGCGTGCTTTCTTAAAATGGATCCGCGTTCAAAATGAACTCAACACTCTGGCCTGAGGATATACCAATATCCCTACTTGAGTCCCTAATATCTAAGGCGAACAACCGCGCCTTAGATATATAGACGGGAGTTAACTAGCCGAC
>MABB01000065.1:4269-18444 GCA_002162915.1 Rhodospirillales bacterium 47_12_T64 | reverse complement strand
GTCAGACATACGTTTTTCCAACGATTCCATTTGATCTTCATCGATGAAAACCCTGAGCTCTCCGGCTTCCTCAAAGTCAGTCATGGTGACAAAGAAAGTTCCGCTTTTAATGCGCTTGTCTTTCTTCTCTGCCATGTAAGCCAGAGTTGACGCCAGAAGGGTGCCACCAAGGCAATAGCCTATCGCATTGACTTCCTTGATCCCGGTTGCCTGCTCTATTGCATCAAGCGCAGCAAGTGGGCCATTATCCATATAGTCAGCAAATGATTCGTCTGCGAGTTCCCGGTCAGGATTGATCCAGGAGATCATGAAGACAGTAAAACCCTGTTCTACAGCCCATTTGACGAAAGAATTTTTCTCTTTCAGGTCAAGAATATAAAACTTGTTAATCCAGGGCGGGATGATCATGAGCGGACGCGTGTGTACCTGTTCCGTACTTGGCGCGTACTGAATTAATTGCATCAATTCATTTTGATAGATGACCTGACCGGGGGAGGTTGCAATATTTTCTCCCAGAGTAAAAGCATCTTCGTCAGTCATTTTGATGCGACCTTTTTCAAGATCGGATATTAAATTTTCCAAGCCCTGTAAAAGGTTTTTGCCACCGGATTCTGCCGTCGCTTTTAAAATTTGCGGGTTGGTCATCAGAAAGTTACTGGGAGATAGCGCATCGAGAAATTGCTTGGTGTAAAAATCAACCTTAAGCGCGTGGCTATCGTCCAGTCCTTCAACTTCGGTGACCGATTTGTGAATGGAATTTGCTGTTAGAAGGTAAGACTGCTTTAGGAAACTGAAAAATGGATTATCTTCCCAGGCTTCATCTTTAAAGCGACGGTCGCTTTTCTTGGTAATAGGGGGCGATTCTTTTTCCGGCTGGCTTTTTTCTTTCGGTGAAAAAAAATTATCAGCGGCTTCTTGCCAAAGAGTACTGTAGCCCTGCCACAAATCTGTCTGGAGCTTGATTGCCTTGTCAGGATCAGACCAGAATCGTTGAGACATCTCCCAAAAAGCTTGGCCGATACGCATTGGATCGGGGTCTTTGTCTAGACTTTGCTCGCTTTGCTTTTTCAAAAAACACTGCACCATTTCCTGAGATTTTTCTGAAATTGCTGCCATTGTTTCAGCGATTTCTGCTGGTTCTGGTAGCTTTATTTCCTCTGGGTGTTGATCGCCCATTCAGCTTTCCCTATGATCTCTTTGGTTTTTTTTGTTGAATCGTATATCGCCTTGTTGATCTTTCAATGTTATACACCCATTGTTACAGCTGGAAGCCTAAAGAACAACAAGTGAGGTCAATATCGTTCGCGTGTACATCAATTCAGTTGTATTGCTGATGTGCATGCCCCGATTTATTTGACGTTTACATGGGGGAACGGTCTTAGTGATGACCAAGGACAGAGGTATGCCTGAGCAGAATAAGCGTAGTTTTTATCGTATTGGGGGAAAAGGTCGATTAGCTGGGGTGCTTGCGTTACCTATGCTTTTGGCGGCTTGTTCTTCTACTCCCGATTGGGCGAACCCAGTTGCATGGTTTGAGAGTGATGAACCTGAACAACCGACGCAGGTTACTTCTGCAGAGAACGTTGTTCCAGCTGAAGGCTTTCCTAATCTTTCCAGTGTTCCGGGTGAATCACCCCAAACAACACCTGGTGATTATAAGAACCAAGTGACAGAAGGTCTTGTTGCAGACCGCAACAATGCGGAATACAGCAATCAACCGCTGACTGCACGTTCTACTTTGGTGCCTGCAGCGCCACCTCCCAATGTACCACAGGCACCATCGTCCGTAACTGCGACTGTGCCCGCTGCACCAACTCCAGTTCCAGCAGCTCCTCAAAGCGCTGTTCCGGCTGTTCCGCAGTCGGTGAACTCTGCCACACAACAAACAACTGTAATTTCCTCGTCGGGGGCGGTTTTACCTCCTGCGTTTCCTAATGGTGCGCCTTCTTACGGGCAACAACAGTATACTGGCCCGACCTATAATGCACCGAGTTGGGGCTCACCATACGCCCAACAACAAGGGGCTGGACAACAAGCTTACGGCTCGCCTTATGCTGCGCAGGCATCAGGACAATTGGTCGCTGTAATTTACTTTGCACACGGATCATCTCGTCTGAACAATCAGGATATGCAAGTTATCCGCGATATTGCCGCTCTCTACGGCCAACGTGGTGGATCTATAACTGTTCTGGGACATTCTAGCTCTCGCACTCAGCTAACGGATGCTCTTCGTCATCAACAAGTTAATTTTGAGATCTCTGGAAAACGTGCCGAATCTGTTACTCGGGCGCTTTTAAATGCAGGTGTTCCAAATGGTCAGGTCGTTACGGACGCCCGGTCAGATAACAACCCTGTGTTCCACGAGTTTATGCCGACAGGTGAAGCTGGAAACCGACGTGTAGAAATTTATGTAAATTAAGAGTAGTATTTCTGGGGATTTCCTCGGGAAACGACGATGCAAAAAAGCATATAAAACATTGGTCACGGAGCTGGTATTCTGCTATCTGCTTCGTGGCCTTTTTTTTAAAGGCTGATCGGCTGTTCAAGGAAGATTGAAATGCTTCAATTTTCTTTCAACAAATTATCGCAAACCATCACAATAGAGTTGAGAATGGACCAGGAATTTCACCGTATAAAACGTTTGCCGCCTTATGTATTTGCTGAAGTTAATGCATTAAAAGCAGCGGCGCGAGCGGCGAAAGAGGACATTATTGACTTTGGAATGGGCAATCCGGATCAGCCTCCTCCGAAACATGTTATCGATAAGCTAACCGAAGTCGTTCAAAATCCCAGAGTGCATGGCTATTCTACATCACGCGGGATTCCAGGCCTGCGGAAGGCAATTTCGGCTTATTATGATCGACGTTTTGGCGTGGATATCGACCCTGAAACCGAAACGATTGTTACACTTGGTTCGAAAGAAGGCCTTGCAAACCTTGCTCAGGCGATAACAAGTCCCGGCGACATTATTCTGGCGCCGAACCCGAGTTATCCAATTCACGCCTTTGGCTTCATCATTGCTGGCGCAGCTATTCGGTCAATGCCCATGACGCAAGGTGGCAGCATTATGGAGCAATTGGAAGTCGCTGTCCGGCACTCAGTTCCAAAGCCGCTGGCGATTATTCTTAATTACCCGTCAAACCCGACCGCAGAAGTTAAAGATCTCGATTTTTACGCTGAAATTGTTGATTTCTGCCGCAAGCATGAAATTTATATCATTTCTGATTTGGCTTATGCTGAGGTCTATTTTAACGATACGCCTCCGCCATCAATCCTGCAGGTGCCGGGAGCCAAAGATATCGCCGTTGAGTTTCTTTCAATGAGTAAGACTTATTCAATGGCAGGATGGCGGGTTGGTTTTTGTTCCGGGAACAAAAAATTAATCGCCGCTCTCACCCGTGTAAAATCCTATGTTGATTATGGTGCTTTTACACCTGTGCAGGTCGCTGCCGTAGCCGCCTTGAACGGACCCCAGAATTGTATTGATGAAATGCGTGACAGATATCGCGGTCGACGTGATGTTCTAATAAAGGGGTTGGCATCAGCGGGGTGGGATATTCCGAGCCCTCCAGCAACAATGTTTGCCTGGGCACCTCTACCAAAAGAATTCGCACACCTTGGATCCATGGAGTTTTCCAAACTTCTACTGGAGCATGCTAATGTAGCTGTTGCTCCCGGAGTTGGTTTTGGAGAATATGGTGAAGGTTATGTCCGGCTTGGGCTGGTTGAAAACGAACAGAGAACTCGCCAAGCTGTGAAAAATATCAAAGTAATGATGCAGAACAAAGACAGTATCCTCGAACAGATAAGTAAGCGGAAATAAAACGTGAGTGAACCTCTTAAGATAGCTATCGCCGGTTTAGGTACAGTTGGTACCGGAACTGTAAAACTTATTCAGGAAAACCTTAAAGTTCTTTCTCAACGAACGGGACGCGCGATGTCGATCGTTGCGGTTTCAGCCCGGAGCAAAAAAAATCGCGACTTCGACATGAGCGATATGGTGTTTTATGACGATGCTGTAAAAATGGCTGCTGAATGTGACGCTGATATCGTTATGGAACTGATTGGTGGATCTGAAGGTGTTGCCAAAGAAGTGGTTGAAGTTGCCATTGCAAAAGGGCGCCACGTCATTACCGCCAATAAAGCTTTGCTTGCACATCACGGTACCGAGCTTGCGCGCAAAGCGGAAGAGGCAGGTGTCGGACTTGCTTATGAAGCTGCTGTTGCGGGTGGAATACCTGTCATCAAAGGTCTTCGTGAAGGTCTAGCTGCGAATTCATTTGATCTGGTTTATGGTATTCTCAATGGTACCTGTAACTTCATTCTGACGAACATGCGAGAGACCGGAAGAGATTTCGAAGAAGTTCTCTTTGAAGCTCAGGAACTTGGGTATGCAGAAGCAGATCCTAGCTTCGATGTGGATGGTGTTGATGCCGCGCATAAGCTGTCACTTTTAAGCTCTGTTGCCTTTGGCACGGAAGTTGATTTTGAGGCTGTTTATATTGAAGGCATTCGCAATATATCTGCCCTTGATATTATCAATGCAGAAGAACTTGGTTATCGTATCAAGTTGCTGGGGATTGCCCGGAAAACAGAGCATGGCATAGATCAACGGGTACATCCTTGCATGGTTGCCAAGGGGCAGCCCATCGCGTCCGTCGAGGGTGTGCTAAATGCTATCGTGTGTAATGGAAATCACGTAGGCACAACTGTGTTCGAAGGTGCGGGTGCTGGTGGCGGACCAACTGCTTCGGCGGTTGTTGCTGATTTGGTGGATATTGCCCGGGGTACCATTCTACCAACATTCGGTATTCCCGCATCGAAACTGGAAAAGCCGGTTGCACAGCCTGTAGAGAAGCGCGAAGGCTCTTATTATCTACGGCTAAGTGTTGAAGATCGACCTGGTGTGATTGCTGATATTGCCGAGATCCTTCGAGATGAAGATATTTCGGTGAAGTCGCTCCTGCAACACGAGGCTAATTCTGGCAAAGCAGTTCCTCTTGTTATTACAACACAAGCAACTGTCGAAACTGCAATGACCAGATCGCTAGAAAAAATCTCACAGCTGGACTGTGTATTGGAAACCCCGAATATGATCCGGATAGTCTCTCTGTAAGAGATTTCCTGAAATTATAACTTGTTCAATCTTGAACAATATCAAAGTCAGAGGACAAAGATATGGAACGCAACCTGGCCCTAGAGACCGTACGTGTCACTGAAGCTGCTGCGCTGGCTTCTTCCCGTTTAATGGGGCGCGGAGATGAAAAAGCTGCTGATCAGGCTGCTGTAAATGCAATGCGTGATGCCTTGAACGGCATGGCCATTGATGGAACTGTCGTCATTGGTGAAGGCGAGCGCGATGAAGCGCCGATGCTTTATATCGGTGAAAAAGTTGGCTTGGGTGGCCCAGGTATTGATATCGCTCTTGATCCGCTTGAAGGTACTACTCTGACGGCCAAGGGTGGCCCTAATGCGATGTGTGTTATTGCAATGGCTGAATCTGGTAACTTCTTGAATGCGCCAGATACCTATATGGACAAAATTGCAGTAGGTGGTGGCTTGCCGGAAGGTGTTGTTGATCTTGATGAAACAGTTTTCAACAATCTGAGCAACCTTGCCAAAGCTAAGAAAACTGACGTAAGTGACCTTGTTGTCTGCATCATGGATCGTCCTCGTCACGAAGAGAAAATCATTCAGGTTCGTGAATGTGGTGCACGCATTGTCCTTATTGGTGATGGTGATGTTGCTGGCGCGATGGCTACCAGCAGCTTTGATAGCGGTATTGACCTCTATATGGGGGCAGGTGGTGCTCCCGAGGGTGTTCTGGCTGCAGCTGCACTTCGTTGCACTGGTGGTCAATTCCAGGGTCGTCTTCTTTTTAGAAATGATGATGAAGTTGCTCGTGCCAAACGTTGGGGCATTGAAGACCTGGATCGTAAATACGAAATCAACGAGCTGGCCAAGGGCGATGTTATGTTTGTTGCCACTGGCGTTACCGATGGCAGCCTTCTACGTGGCGTACGTCGCTACAAAGGTGGGGCAACAACACAATCTGTTGTTATGCGCTCTAAAACTGGTACATCCCGCGTAGTCGATGCGACACACAATTTCTATCGTAAGACATGGTATGATAATTTAGGTGTTTAATACCTGAGATCAATAAATTGTTACAGAGGCGCCTATAGGGCGCCTCTTGTTTTTTGAGGACAGAACAGTAGGCTGTTCTCAGAGATATTTGATAAAGTGGTAATAGAATATATGTCCAGCAACAACCGCGATGTTTTCCTTGGTGTTGAAAGTTCCGCAACTGGTAAACGTTGGGAAGAACGACTTCAGGATCAAAGAACAGCACTGGCATTAAGCCAGCGATTGGGACTTCCTGAAATTATAGGCCGCCTTCTTGCTGCACGCGGTGTTGGATTTGACGATGCGGAAGCCTATCTAAAGCCAACTCTTCGGGACTGGTTGCCAAACCCCTCTGATCTAAAGGGCATGGATGACACAACCGCACGCATTCTGACTGCAATTGACAAGGGTGAAAAAATTGCAGTTTTTGGAGATTATGATGTCGATGGAGCAACTTCGAGCGCACTCTTAATTCGTTACTTTAAAAACATTGGCATTAATCTTTTTGTCCATATTCCTGATCGTGTAACCGAAGGTTATGGTCCTAACCTTCCCGCACTATTGAAGTTACAAAAAGAGGGTTGCTCTCTTGTAATTACTGTTGATTGCGGCACCTCGGCTTTTGAAGCTCTGGAAGGTGCCCAGGAAGCTAAACTGGATGTGTTGGTGGTCGACCATCATGAAGCCGAAGCCAATTTACCGCCTGCCGTGGCCGTCGTGAACCCGAACAGACAAGATGAAACACGTGAGTTTTCCTCTCTGGCTGCCGTTGGCGTCGTATTTTTGGTTCTGGTTGCGCTAAACAGGCGTCTTCGCGAAGCCAAGTGGTTTGCTAAAAGAGGATTGCCAGAGCCAAATTTGATGAATTTATTGGATCTCGTTGCTCTTGGCACTGTTTGTGATGTGGTGCCTCTTGCTGGATTAAACAGGGCTTATGTAAGTCAGGGAGTTAAGGTGCTTGCCAAAAGGCAGAACCCGGGAATTGTTGCACTGTCAGATGCTGCAAAATTATCGGAGCGCCCGGATAGTGGACATCTGGGGTATACCCTGGGTCCCAGAGTTAATGCAGGGGGGCGTGTCGGGCAGTCCTGGCTTGGCGCAAAGCTTCTTTCAACCGACAACGCTGAAGAAGCCGTAAACATCGCCAGACAACTCGAAGAATACAATACGGATCGTAAAATCATTGAAAGTGAAGTTCTTGATCAAGCCTTGGGTGTTGTTGGTGATGAGAGTGATCTAAATGGTTGCGTTTTGGTTGCTGGCGATGGATGGCACCCCGGTGTCATTGGTATCGTCGCAAGTCGGCTTAAAGATCGCTACAACATGCCTTCCTTTGTCATTGCCTTCGATGATCAGGGAATAGGGAAGGGATCGGGGCGCTCTGTCCCCGGTGTTGATCTTGGCGCTGCCGTTATAGCCGCGCGTCAGGCTGGTATTCTGGAAAACGGTGGCGGGCACTCCATGGCAGCGGGGCTGACCGTTAAGCGCGAACGCTATAAAGAGCTGTGTGATTTTCTTGGTGAACGGCTTTCTGTGGCAATGGATCAGGTTGCCTTTATCCCCGGGTTGGGGATCGATGGTGCCCTTCAACCAGGTGGTGCGACGGGCGATTTGATCGATTTGCTTGAATCCTGTGGCCCCTTTGGCATGGGTAATCCTCAACCACGTTTTGTGATGCCTTCTGTTCGTATTCTGAGGCCGGGGGTTGTTGGTGAAAACCATGTTCGATGTATTCTGAGTGGCTCAGACGGGCGCACGATTAAGGGGATTGCCTTTCGATCTCTGGACAATGAACTTGGACAGGTCTTGCTTAATACAGGTGGATTACCCCTGCACATATGTGGAAAATTAAAACGCGATACCTGGTCAGGACCCGACGGCGTTCAAATGATTATTGAAGACGCAGCAATAATTAACGGATAAGATATTTTAATGTGGCAATGGCTCGATCTTTATAAAAACCTTATCGTTGGCAGAGTTTTTTCGGCCTGCTTTTCAATATTTGTTCTGTCCGTTGTTCTTATTTATCCCGCGCGAACTGTAGCCCAAGATAAACCCCACGTTGATCTTGAGCTTGTCCTTGCTGTTGATGCCTCAACCAGTGTTTCCGCACAGGAATTCGACCTGCAAATGCGGGGAATAGCCCAGGCTTTTCGGGAACCTCAGGTTATTCAGGCAATTGCCGTATCTGGTGACAGAGGAGTGGCCGTTTCCGTAATTCAGTGGGCAAACAATCTCCTTCAAAAGGTCGCCGTTGACTGGCATTTGATCACCGATGAAGAAAGTGCGCTCGCTTTTGCTGATCGTGTTGATGAAACACCTCGTTTTATATTTGGAGGCGGGACGTCGATTGGCGGGGCCATTACCTACTCAACAAGGCAGATGGAAATAAATGATTATATCGGGGCGCGAAAAGTAATTGATATCTCTGGTGATGGTCGCTCAAATCAGGGAGCACCACCAGAACTGGTTCGCAACCGATCAACCGCACAGGGTATCGTTATAAACGGGCTTACGATTGTAAATGAAGATCCTTTTATCGATAGGTATTATGAAAAATTCGTTATCGGGGGGACAGGGGCATTTGTTCAGACCGCAACCACTTACGAGGATTTTGGTGTTGCGATGATGGAGAAGCTTGTCAAAGAAATCGGCGGTGTTCCTGTCGCCCAAAAAGCGCCGGTTTTTAAGCTTGCGAGCACGGAAAAATAAAAAAATATACAGAATCGAAATTCAAGGCTTGCATTGGGTCTCTGAAATAGGTAAATCCTTGCTCACCGATAGATGACCCCTTCGTCTAGAGGCCTAGGACACCGCCCTTTCACGGCGGCAACACGGGTTCGAATCCCGTAGGGGTCGCCATCGTTTCAAAGCCGCTTATCAGCGGCTTTTTTGATTCCTGAAGCTAGGGATAAAATAACTCCTGTCAGGTGATAAGCTCGAATAGCAGAGCATTAAACGGACTTTTCTAATCAATCACATTGATCGAGAAAAATTTATCCTTCTGAGCTAAACGCAAAACCGTATCGACTGAATTGAAATTGATTAAGTAGCAGAAGATATCGATTCGAGAATACACATACCAAATCACTTTCACAGAAGGCATATTTCGTGGGTCAATTCCCCTCGTAGGCTACTGATATAAAACTATGAATTGGAAATTATATCGTTTTTTCATAAAAAACAGAAAAAAATCATATTTGATGAAAAAAGGGGCTTGCATTGGGTCTCTGAAATAGGTAATTACTTGCTCACCGATAGATGACCCCTTCGTCTAGAGGCCTAGGACACCGCCCTTTCACGGCGGCAACACGGGTTCGAATCCCGTAGGGGTCGCCATCGCTTCAAGGCCGCTTATCAGCGGCTTTTTTGATTCCTGGAGATGTTTTGGAGATCAGTTAAAGACTATCCACTCTTCTTTTCGTGTTCCTTGTTCAATTCATTCATTATCCATTTATAAAATGCTCTGACCTTAGGGCTATCAGCGAGTTCTTTTTTACAAACAAGATACCAGTCACCACTATGGCAACTGTTTGAACCGAAGGGCCTGACAAGAGTTTCATTGGTTTCTCTTGGTGATGCAAAGGGGCTATTGGTCATGGCAATTCCACGCCCTTTACTCGCAGCTTCTAATGCGAGGAGATAGTTGTCAAAAGTAATGGCCTGATCGGGTGCCCAGTCTTCTATACCAGCTTCCTTGAACCACATTGTCCAGTCTCGATTATGATTGAATAGTTGCAATATATGATGGTCCAGAAGGTCTTTAGGTTCTCGAAGAGGGTGTTCGCCTGTCATAATGTCTTTATGACACATGGGGGAAAGGTGTGCTTCGGCAAGATGTTGATAGACAAGATCGGGATCTTTTTTAGTCGCCCAGATGATACCGACGTCTGTTCCACTTCTGTCGAAATCCCAATTTAGGTAAGAGGTGTTAATTTGGGCTTGCACGCCATTGCTGTCTTGGAAAAAGTCGTGAATGCGTGGCAAGAGCCAATACATTGCGACCGTAATATAGACCTGTACGATCAGGGTTTTAGGACGCTCTCTTGATTGAACCAAGCGAGCACCGTCAGCAATTCTGTCAAAACAGTCGCTTAGGATGGGCAAATAGAGCAATCCTGATTCTGTAAGGATAACATTTCGCCCGGCTCGATTGAAAAGTTTAATACCAAGTTGGTCTTCTAAATTACGGATATGATGGCTAATTGCGGAATGTGTTATGTTGAGTTCTTCAGAAGCCATTCGAAAATTCAAGAGGCGTGCTGCTGATTCAAATGCCCGAAGAGCATTTAAATTTGGAAGCTGTCGTTTTTGTAGCACGTTAAAAATCCTCAAGCTATCAGCCATGAAATAGAAATAACACTCATTAATTCAAAGGCTAATATACATCTTTTTAATCGAAATGTTGAGTAAATGTGACCAATAGGTGAAAAAGCATCAATTGTTCAAAATTTCAGAGTTCTCCACAATCAAACAAAGATTTTTCTGGAGAGAGTGAAATGAGTGAAGCAGTTACACAGAACCGTCGTCGTGGTGGCCGCGTAGCAAGACAAGCAATAAGATCTGCGCCCTTGACCGAAGAAGCGAGAGCTGTCCGCCCTGGGCTCGAAAGTGGTAATTTTAAAGTTCTGAGTGATCTTCAAATAAAGCGTATCCATACGGCTGTGCTTGACGTGCTGGAAAACATCGGACTGGCAGATGCTATACCTAGTTGTATTGAAGTAATTACAGCAGCAGGGGGTATTCTAAAAGACAACGGAAGACTTACTTTCCCCCGTGCCCTTGTCGAAGACATGCTGGTAAAGGTAAATAGAAATGTCGTGCTTTATGGCCAAGACCCCAAACATGACATGGAACTCACGGGCAGCAAAACGTACTTTGGTACGGCGGGGGCTGCTGTTCACATGGTCAATGCCGAAACCGGGGATTATCGTGAATCTACAACACAGGATCTCTATGATATCGCCCGCCAAATGGATAAGCTGGATAACATTCATTTCTTTCAACGTTCTGTTGTGTGTCGCGACCTTCCTGATCCTTTCGATATGGACTTCAATACTTGTTACGCTTCAGTCTCAGGGACAACTAAACATGTTGGCTCCAGCTGGGTAGAGCCACATCACGTCGAAAAATCTCTGGAAATGCTGCATATGATTGCGGGTGGTGAGAAAAAGTGGCGTGAACGTCCTTTCGTCAGCATGTCCAACTGTTTTGTCGTGCCACCTTTAAAGTTTGCCGAAGATGCCTGTAAATGTCTGGAGGTATCTGTGCGTGGTGGCATGCCAGTTCTGTTATTGGCTGCGGGGCAGGCCGGTGCAACGTCTCCGGCTTCCCTTGCAGGAGCCGTTGTACAGGAAACAGCAGAAGTTCTTGCTGGCCTTTGTTATGTAAACGCTATTCAACCCGGCGCACCTGCTATCTTTGGGACCTGGCCGTTTGTATCTGATCTTCGTACCGGGGCTATGAGCGGTGGCAGCGGAGAACAAGCCTTGTTGGTGGCAGCCTGTGCTCAGATGGGACGGTTTTATGATCTTCCTACCGGAGTACCAAGCGGGATGTGTGATTCAAAAATTCCGGATTATCAAGCTGGTGCTGAAAAAGGTTACAATCACGCCATTACCGGGAATTCAGGTACCAATCTTGTTTACGAATCAGCAGGGATGCATGCGAGCTTGCTCGGATTTTGTCTGGAGAGTTTGGTCCTCGATAATGATACGATCGGTTCGGTCTTGAGAACGGTCAGAGGTATTGAAGTAAACGAAGATACATTGTCAATGGAAGCCATTCGGAGTGTTTGTGAAGAGGGGCCCGGGCATTATTTGGGGGCAGATCAAACCTTGTCAGTAATGCAATCCGAATATTTCTATCCAGATACTGGTGAGCGAAGCAGCCCGAATGAGTGGGATGAAAAAGGTAAGCCAACCGCCTTGTCTTTGGCAGCTGAAATTGTAAGGAATACTATGGCCAACCATCACCCGCGACATATCAGCGAGGAGATGGATAAAGAAATTCGTCAAAAATTTGATATTAAGTTGCCTAGGGCATTGATGACCAAAAGTGCTCATAATTAAGAGCTGGTGCCAGAAAAGTATGCCAGAAAAGGTGTCAAAAAAAATAGTAGCGTCGAACAGGAAAAAATAATGAAAAGTCATGCAAGAATTGTTGTCATTGGTGGCGGGGCCGTTGGATGTAGCGCGGCGTACCATCTGGCTAAGATGGGATGTACGGATGTTGTTTTGCTGGAAATGGATGAGCTGACATCTGGTTCGACTTGGCATGCTGCAGGTAACTGCCCGACCTATTCCAGCAGCGTCAATATCATGAAGATGCAAAAGTATGGTGTTGAGCTTTATGGGCGCTTGTCCGAAGAAGTTGACTATCCCATGAATTACTCTCGGACGGGGTCTATTCGATTAGCGCAATCTGATGAACGTATGTTTGAATTCGAACACGTCAAATCAATGGCAAAAGCTCAGGGTCTTGATTATGAAATCATGACGCCGAACGAAATGAAGGACTATTACCCTTTCCTTGAAACTCACAAGCTTGAAGGCGGGCTTTGGGACCCGTTGGATGGTGATATCGACCCAAGCCAACTCACTCAAGCCTATGCAAAAGGTGCCCGTGACCTCGGTGTGAAAATTCTTCGTTTCAATCGGGTAACTGCGATAAGCCAAACCCCCAATGGTGAATGGCGCGTCGATTGTGAAAAAGGTTCGATTACCTGCGAAAAGGTCATTAATGCTGGGGGATATCGTGGGGGCGAAATTGCAGCAATGGTGGGCCAGTATATCCCCATCGTTTCTCTCTCCCACCAGTATCTTGTGACAGATGCTATTCCTGAATTGGAAGGACGGGATAAGAAGTTACCACTGCTGAGAGATCCCGATGACAGTTATTACCTTCGTCAGGAGCGAGATGGGTTAATTCTTGGGCCTTACGAGTGGAAAGCGACGCCACACTGGCTTGATGGCCTTCCAGAAAATTTTGCATCCCAACTGTGGAACGATGATCTTGAGCGGATAGAGTGGTATATCGAACAGGCCATGGCGCGTGTACCGATCCTTGAAAAAGGTGGTGTTGCACGTGTAATCAATGGGCCTATTCCCTATACACCTGATGGCCTTCCTTATATTGGCCCGGCTTATGGTCTGGATAACTTCTATCATTGCTGTGGTTTCAGTTTTGGTATTACCCAGTCGGGCGGTGCCGGAAAAATTATCGCGGAACAGGTGCTTGAAGGTGAATCCGAGTGGGATATGTGGATGTTTGATCCACGTCGTTATACCGACTATGGAACTCAAAAATATGTCGTCGATAAAGCGATAGAGATTTATCAGAACGAATACGCTATTCCTTTCCCTCACGAAGAACGTCCTGCTGGTCGTCCAGCAAAGATGACCCCGGTCTATGAAAAGCTAAAGCAAAAGGGAGCTTTCTTCGGGGCACGAGGCGGATGGGAGCGTGCCGTCTGGTTCCCGCAGGGTGAACAGCGTCCCGAAGAACAGACCGTATCCTTTTTAGATGATAGACGTAACTGGAATGATGCGGTACGGGCAGAATGTAAGGCTGTCCGTGAGCGGGTCGGGGTTCTGGATCTGGGTGGTTTCACTAAATATGAAGTATTCGGCCCTGGAGCGACTGAATGGCTGGATTATATGATTGCCGGTAAGATGCCAAAAATAGGCGGGATGTCACTTTCTTACTTCTTGTCCCGAAAAGGGCATGTCATGACCGAGATGACCATAACCCGCCTTGCAGAAGATCAATACTGGTTAATCTCTGCGGGAGCAGGGGAATGGCACGATGAGGATTGGTTGCTATCCAATATGCCGGGCGATGGTTCTGTCGAATTTGAGAATATAACCGACAATTATGGAACGCTGGTTGTTGCTGGTCCGCGCTCTCGTGATCTCTTGTCAAAAATCACAAGATCTGACCTTGCGAACAAGGCTTTCCCTTGGCTGACAACGCAAGCGATTGAAATTGGGTTTTCTCCAGATATTCTGGCCATGCGGGTGAACTACGTCGGCGAACTCGGGTGGGAAT
>MABB01000065.1:2659-4162 GCA_002162915.1 Rhodospirillales bacterium 47_12_T64 | reverse complement strand
TTAGAGAAATGCTATCGTTCCTGGAAAGTTGACATCATCCATGAATACACACCATTTGAACTGTCACTCGACCGCTTTATTGATTTGGATAAAGGTCCGTTTATGGGGCGTGAAGCACTCAAAATCCATAAAGAAAGCGGAATTAAGGAGCGTTTTGTTCCTTTAATCATTGATACGAATGTGGCCGAGGCCCCGTATTGTTCACCTATCTATCAAGGTGATGATATCGTCGGAATAACGTCATCTGGTGGATATGGTTATCATCTTGATAAAAACATTGCTTTGAGTTTTGTCAGAACAGATTTAGCCGTTGATGGCACCCATCTCGAAGTCAGTATTTTAGGTAAAAGATAC
The DNA here is from genome assembly GCA_002162915.1 of Rhodospirillales bacterium 47_12_T64. Classification (GTDB taxonomy): domain Bacteria; phylum Pseudomonadota; class Alphaproteobacteria; order Kiloniellales; family Kiloniellaceae; genus Kiloniella. The sequence continues at coordinate 3,808 of MABB01000065.1, read as the reverse complement.
TCTGCCATTGTTGCAAAAGAACCTTTGTACGACCCTAAAAACCTCAAACTAAGAGACGTAAGTTAAATATCACACGTTGATAAAAAAGGCCCGCCACTTATATAAAGTGACGGGCCTTTAGTCTGTATATTATTACAGGCTAGCTTTTTAATTTAATGATGCCGGTTAATTTAACGATGCGGGTGTGAGTCTTGAAACGAGATCTCCGAGGACTTGTGCTTTTGCCAGAACATTTGAATGGGTATCGATCGCACAATACCAATCAGCGACTTTGCCAAAAGCGCAGAGAAGATTGCTGTTATCTGCTGTGAGAACGGCGACGACTTGATCACCTTCCTGTGTTGCAAGCGGGAGCACTTCACCAATATCACCACTTTCTACATTCTTCTGGTAGAAAGTTTGTATTAAATCAACATCTTGTGGCGTGAGGCTATCACTTGATACGAGCATTTCTGACATACCTTGTCTCTTTCTATTTTTACAACCTATGATTATTGGTTGTTGCCAACTGCTACCTGCAGTGAAGACATGATAGTGCCATAAAATTTATGACCAAATCCTTTACGCTGTCAAAAAAGTATTAATTTAAGCGATTAGTCTTATTATTTCAGTGCCTCGAAATGATGGCGAAGGTGATCTTCCATAAAGGTTGCCATAAAGAAATAGCTGTGGTCATAACCTTCTTGAATTCTGAGTTTCAAGGTTTGTCCTGCTTCTTTACAGGCCGCATCAAGTAATTCCGGTTTTAGCTGCTCAGTCAGGAAATTATCCGCAGAACCCTGATCGACAAGCAACGTTGCTTTACTCGGGGCGAGTTTTATCAGCTCTGTCGCATCATAATTTTTCCAGCTGTCTTTGTTTGAGCCGAGATAACCTGTAAAAGCTTTTTCGCCCCACGGGCAACTCATTGGTGCGCAAATAGGTGCGAAGGCCGAGCAGGATTTAAACAAATCCGGGTTTTTCAAATGAATGGTCAGGGCGCCATGCCCGCCCATAGAATGTCCGGTAATCCCTTGTCTGTTCATATCTGCACTCGCAAAGTTCGAAGATATGACTTCCTGTAGCTCTCCAGTTATGTAGCTATACATATTGTACGCGGTCGACCAGGGTTTCTGGGTTGCATCAAGATAAAACCCGGCAGCAGAACCA
>MABB01000065.1:2169-2574 GCA_002162915.1 Rhodospirillales bacterium 47_12_T64 | reverse complement strand
CAATACGTTGAGCGCCCGCTTTGACGGTGACGTTATCTTCGGTACAGGTCAGCCCGGATAGGTATGTGACAACAGGGATCTTCTTACCTTCTTGTGCAGCAGATGGTGCTAATGCTGCAGGAGGGAGGTAAATCGCAAACCGCATTGGTCCGTTACAAACCTTTGAAACATGACTGTAGACACGCTGTAGTCCACCAAACATTTTATTTTCGCTGATCAGTTCCAGATCGGTGATGTTGATGTCACTCATGTTTAAGTACCTAAATAATAAATGATTGGTGGGGGATTTTTTCAGCGGGCTTTTCTTGCCATATAAAAGAGGGGCCTCTCAATAATAGAAAGGCCCCACAGTCGTAACTCTTAATTAGTATAGAACAACGGACCGGATTGATTCGCCACTGTGCA
>MABB01000065.1:0-2138 GCA_002162915.1 Rhodospirillales bacterium 47_12_T64 | reverse complement strand
AGGCATGGTGTGAGTGATCAGATCATCAATGTTGATCTTTCCATCCATGTACCAGTCAACGATCTGAGGAACGTCTGTACGACCACGGGCGCCACCAAAGGCAGTACCTTTCCATTCACGACCCGTAACCAATTGGAAGGGACGGGTAGAGATTTCTTTACCAGCACCGGCAACACCAACGATAACAGATACACCCCATCCTTTGTGACAGCACTCCAAAGCCTGACGCATGGTATTGACGTTACCGATACATTCAAATGAATAATCAGCCCCGCCATTGGTGAGATCCATAATCGCTTCAATGACATTGCCATCAATTTCTTTCGGGTTGATGAAGTCAGTCATCCCGAATTTTTCGCCGAGAGCTTTACGGTCATTGTTGAGATCGACGCCAATGATTTTGTTTGCACCGACCATTCTCGCGCCCTGCAGAACGTTCAAACCAATGCCGCCAAGGCCAAAGACAACAACGTTAGAACCTGGTTCTACTTTGGCAGTATTAACCACAGCACCAACACCAGTTGTCACACCACAACCGATGTAACAAACTTTATCAAACGGGGCATCTTCGCGGATCTTGGCCAAGGCAATTTCAGGCAAGACGCTATAGTTAGCAAAGGTGGAACAGCCCATATAGTGGCGCAGCATTTTGCCGTCCATAGAAAAACGGCTGGTCCCATCAGGCATTAGGCCCTGGCCCTGTGTGGTCCGGATCGCTTGGCACAGGTTGGTTTTTGGGTTGAGGCAGTAATCGCACTCACGGCATTCTGGTGTATAAAGGGGAATTACATGATCGCCCTTTTTCAGCGATGTCACGCCCGAACCAACTTCAACAACAACACCCGCACCTTCATGGCCTAGAATTGTTGGAAAAAGACCTTCAGGATCGTCACCGGATAGAGTGAAAGCATCAGTATGACAAACACCGGTTGCCTTCATTTCAACAAGGACTTCCCCGTGACGAGGGCCTTCTAGCTGAACTGTTTCAATAGACAGCGATTTACCAGCGCCCCAGGCGACTGCAGCACGAACATCCATGATGTGTTACTCCTGATAATCTGAATTAAAATTAACGTGATTTGGATTGAATGTTTCAACCTATTACCTCAAGGGTAATCGTGAATAAATGAATTATAAAGTATGAAATGATATTAATGATACTTCATGTCATTTCTCGACAAGATTTTGTCGCTTATATACTAAAAATGTTAATCCGGATCATATGATACTGGTATGAAAATATTTTTCAGGTGAAGGTGTCTTATATGAAGATCAGGAGCCTATTTATGAATTGGATTCTATTTGCACTTACTTTTTACAGTTTGGTGTTGGTTGGAATGTATTTGTTGCAAACAAAATTAGTATATCCGGGCTCTGAGGAGCGTGGCAAACCTGAGCTTTATGGAGGGAAAGAGGTTCAGGAAATAACGTTGAAGATGGATGACGGCATTCTTCTCACCCATTGGTATACAGCGCCAGATAACCCCAAATACCCTGTGGTCGTTGCGTTTCATGGCAATGCAGGACATACGGGGGACCGCCTTTCAAAACTGAAATATTTAACCGATATGGGCTATGGCTTATTTCAGGTCGAATATCGTGGGTATGCAGGGCATGAGGGAACTCCTTCTGAGAGGGCCTTTAAGGCCGACGCCTTAAAGGCAGTGGAATGGCTTGAAGGACAGGGCTATAGATCAGATAATTTGATTGCGTATGGTGAATCGCTCGGTACGGGTATGGCTATCTGGTTGGCTTCGGAACATCCCGTTCAGGCGGTTATTCTGGAAGCCCCCTATAGTTCTATTGCTGACGTTGCCCAATCCAAGTATTGGTTTTTGCCCGTAGGTTTATTGCTTAAGGACAAATGGCATTCTGATAAAACGATACTCAAAGTCAAAGCTCCGGTATTCATTTTTCACGGAGAAAAAGATCGAGCTATACCGATAAAATTCTCTCGAAAATTACTCGATCTTGTCCCTGGTGAGAAACAATCAGCATTCTTTGAACAGGGCTATCACATGGATTTATATGAACATGGCGTGGAGGAAAATATTCAAGAATTTTTAGGCCTGTATGTGCTTCCAAAATTGGGTGATGAGACATCCCCTGAGGCCGTAAATTAACCCGCGACGGTTTCT
>MABB01000008.1 GCA_002162915.1 Rhodospirillales bacterium 47_12_T64 | reverse complement strand
GGAGTTTCAACCGGGATCGACCTCGCGCTTGCAATAATAGAAGAAGACCATGGCACAAGTATTTCGCTGGATGTCGCCCAGGAACTTGTTGTCTATCTTAGGCGGAATGGTGGCCAACGACAATTTTCACACCTTCTGGAAGCTCAGATCCGCCTCGAGCCCAAATTGCTGAAACTTGTCGATAAAATCACCAACGAGCCTGCACGAAACTGGACGCTATCCGAACTCTCGAATGAAGCCAATATGAGCCCGCGAACTCTAGATCGAAAATTCAATCAGGCACTCGGCGTTTCTCCCGTCCAGTTTGTAGAGTTAACCAGATTGGATCAGGCAAAGACCCTTCTTGCCAAGGGTGTCTCCATGAAACAAGTCGCAGGTCTGTGCGGTTTTGGAGATCTCCAAAAAATGCGTCGCAGCTTTAGCCGACACATGGGGATCACCACAACCGAGTACCTGCAACATTTTGGACCAGCTCGTTATTGAGACCAAGTCAGGATGAAAAAAAGGCCCGGAACGAATTCCGGGCCCGCAAGTACGACAGGGAAGTTATCAAGAACATCCTCAGCTTAGCTGAGATGGTCCTTAATAAGCAGTTCAGCAATCTGAACCGCGTTAAGGGCAGCGCCCTTACGCAAGTTGTCAGCAACAACCCACAGATTTAGACCGTAATCAACAGTCGAATCTGCACGAATACGGCTGACAAAAGTCGCATCTTCACCCGCAGCTTCCTGCGGTGTGACATAACCTTCGTCCTGACGGTGATCGATTACAGTAATACCTGGTGTGTCTTTTAAGAGTTCACGCGCTTTTTCCACGGTCACTTCTTTTTCAAACTCAACAGATACGGCTTCGGCGTGGCCAATAAAGACAGGAACGCGCACACAAGTCGCAGTTACCTTGATTTTCGGATCGAGAATTTTCTTGGTCTCGACCATCATCTTCCATTCTTCTTTGGTGTAACCATCATCCATGAACACATCGATGTGCGGAATCACGTTGAACGCGATCTGCTTGGTAAAGCACTCCTTAACGACAGGATCGTTCACAAAGATACCGCGTGTCTGATTGAACAGTTCATCCATCGCATCTTTACCAGAACCAGAAACAGCTTGGTAAGTGGACACGACCACACGCTTAATCACACCCGCATCGTGCAAAGGCTTCAACACGTGTACCATCTGAATGGTCGAGCAGTTAGGATTCGCAATGATGTTGCGCTTTTTGTAACCAGCAAGGTCTTCTGGGTTAACTTCAGGTACGATCAATGGCACATCAGGATCCATACGGAAATGGGATGTGTTATCGATCACAATTGCACCGGCGGCGGCGGCTTTTGGTGAATACTCTGCAGACACTGCACCACCTGGGGACGACAGAACAATATCAGTGCCTTTAAAGTCAAAATCCGCCAAGTTCTGTACGGTTAACTCACCAACATCACCATAAGACACGTTTGTGCCCGCGGAACGGCTGGAAGCAAGAACTGTAATATCTTTGATATCAAATCCGCGCTCAGACAAAGTTGTTAAAACTTCACGGCCTACGGCGCCAGTAGCACCCATTACTGCAATCTTGTGACCCATGGCTTTAGCCTATGCTCTTTCAGTTGCTGGCCTCACATTGAGACCGTTTCAAGTATCTTCGCGTCTATCTGCCTTTTGACAGAAATAGAAGCCCTAAAGAAAAAGGGCCGCCCCTCAATGGGACGGCCCTTTTATCAGCCTTTATTCCCGAGAGGATTTACCTTCTGTCACCCATCTTCACCTTAGTGGTGGTGACAGGCTTGGTGGTAATCATGGTCCAGGTCGCTGTCACGGTTGCAGTTTGACGCGCAGCAGTGAACGCACAGCGAAGAGATTTCGCAGTGTGTGCAGCGCGCGGTGCGTTATGTGCAACGTGATTAAACATAAAACCTAGTCCACTCGGGATTTAACTCGGAGGCCAACTTAGTTGGCTTTAATCAAGGGGTCAACAGCGAAATTATCGATTCTATTGATTACAGGTTATGAAGATGAATTGTACCAAGACAAGACCGCCTCAAAACAAAAGGGGCGCCAAAGCACCCCTTCATAAAAACAAAACCAGTTTATTAAGCCGCCTGCTCGTCAAGTTCGCGAAGTAGGGCTGTTCCCATGCCTTCGGTAGAAACCAACTCACAGCCATCGGCCATGATATCACCAGTACGCTTGCCAGATGACAGAACCTTGGTCACGGCGTTTTCAATCAGGTCGGCTTCGTCACCCATGCCAAAGGAATAGCGCAGGTTCATGGCGAAGGAGAGGATTGTTGCCAGCGGGTTGGCTTTGCTCTGGCCAGTAATATCCGGTGCAGAACCGTGTACGGGCTCGTACATGGCTTTACGACGACCCGTTTCATCTGTTGCGCCAAGGGATGCAGATGGCAACATGCCGAGAGATCCTGTTAGCATCGCGGCCGTATCAGAAAGCATATCCCCGAACAGATTATCGGTCAGAATAACGTCGAACTGTTTTGGCGTACGAACAAGCTGCATGGAGCAGTTATCGGCATACATGTGAGAAAGTTCAATATCGTCAAAGCCTTCACCGTGTAACTTGGTGACTTCTTCACGCCAAAGCAGGCCTGATTCCATAACGTTGGCTTTTTCAACGGAGCAAACCCGGCTGTCACGCTTGCGTGCGAGATCAAAGGCAACCTCGGCGACACGGCGGATTTCAGAAGTGGTGTAAACCTGAGTGTTAATACCACGACGTTCGCCGTTACCTATATCTTCGATACCACGAGGTTCACCAAAGTAAACACCGCCGGTTAGCTCACGCACGATCATGATATCAAGACCAGATACCAGTTCGGGCTTGAGAGATGAAGCTTCGACAAGCGCATCAAAACAAAGGGCCGGGCGAAGGTTGGCAAAGAGTTCCATTTCCTTACGCAGACGCAACAGGCCACGCTCTGGCTTGATGGAGAAGTCAAAATTATCCCACTGCGGACCGCCAACAGCGCCCAACAAGACGGCATCTGCTTCCATTGCCTTATCCATAGTCTCATCTGCGAGTGGCACACCATGTTTGTCGATGGCAGCGCCACCAACAAGATCTTCAGTGATGTCAAAGCTCACTGCACGGCGTTTATCCATCCAGTCAACAACACGGTTCACTTCGCGCATAACTTCTGGACCAATACCATCACCGGCGAGAATCAATAGATTTTTGTTAGATGCCATTTTCTGCTTCCGAATTTTCGTACAATAAAGACGGCTGACAAGAGGTCAGCCCGCTACAATCTTTGGATACTCAAGTATCCTTAACTTATCCACTGGACTAAACCAGTCAAAAAAAATGAGGACCACATTTGGTCCTCATTTGTACCTTACAGCCAAGGCTGCATCGCTTTGCGTTTGTCTTCGAACTGGTCGATATGGGTAGATTTCTCAAAAGTCTGACCGATATCGTCCAGGCCGTTCAACAGGCAGTGCTTGCGATGTGCATCAACTTCAAAGCTGATCGTGCCGCCATCCGGGCCTTTTATTTCCTGTGTCTCAAGATCGACTGATACCACAGCGTTTGAACCACGTTTGGCATCATCCATCAGTTTATCGACGTCTTCCTGCGGCAGAGCGATTGGCAATATACCGTTCTTAAAGCAGTTATTATAGAAGATATCAGCAAAACTTGGCGCGATAACGCAACGAATGCCTTGGTCTAAAAGAGCCCAAGGCGCGTGTTCACGAGAAGAGCCACAGCCAAAGTTATCTCCGGTCACAAGGATCTGAGCTTCTTTGTATGCAGGTTCATCCAAAACGAAATCAACCGGATTACCAGCTTCGTCCGTACGCAACTCATAGAAGAGGCCAGCTTTCAGGCCTGTGCGCTTAACAGTTTTAAGAAACTGTTTCGGGATGATCATATCGGTATCGATGTTCACCAATGGCAGCGGAGCAGCCACAGAGGTGAGTGATGTAAACTTATCCATTCTCTGTCTTATCCTTTAGCTTCTGCGCTTAATCGTAATTACGAACATCGTCAAAGTGACCTGCAATTGCAGCAACGGTTGCCATTGCCGGGCTTACCAAATGTGTCCGGCCACCGCGGCCCTGACGGCCTTCGAAGTTACGGTTCGATGTCGATGCACAGCGCTCACCTGGTGACAAGCGATCCGCGTTCATTGCCAGACACATGGAGCACCCAGGCTCGCGCCAGTCAAACCCCGCCTCGATAAAGATCTCATCCAGACCTTCTTCTTCGGCCTGAATTTTTACCAACCCAGATCCCGGAACGATCATTGCGTACACGCTGTCAGCCACTTTGCGCCCCTTGGCGATACGGGCGACTTCGCGAAGATCTTCAATACGGCCATTGGTACAAGAGCCGATAAAGACCTTATCAATGGCGATGTCCTGGATTGCCTGACCTGGCTTGAGATCCATGTATTGAAGAGAGCGTTCAATGGCAGATTTCTTGTTCGCATCGCGACCATCCGAAGGTGCTGGAACAAATGCAGAAATACCAACAACGTCTTCAGGAGAAGTTCCCCAGGTAACCTGAGGTTCGATATCAGACGCCTTAACCGCGATCTCTTTGTCGTAAGTCGCCCCCTCATCAGATGGGAGCGTCTTCCAATGAGCAACAGCCTGCTCCCAGTTTCCAGCTTTAGGGGAAAGTGGACGGCCTTTACAATATTCGAAAGTAACCTCATCCGGTGCAATCAAACCAGCACGCGCACCAGCTTCGATTGACATATTACAGATGGTCATTCGACCTTCCATAGAGAGGTTACGCATGGCTTCGCCAGCGTACTCGATCACATAACCTGTTCCGCCAGCGGTACCAATAACACCAATGATATGCAAAATCATATCCTTGGCTGTAACGCCTGGAAGCAAATCGCCTTCAACAGAAATGCGCATGGTTTTTGCTGGTTTTTGAATAAGCGTTTGTGTCGCGAGAACGTGCTCAACCTCAGACGTCCCGATCCCAAAGGCAAGAGAGCCAAAAGCACCGTGTGTCGCGGTGTGACTATCACCACAAACGATTGTCATACCCGGAAGGGTAAAGCCCTGCTCTGGGCCAATGATATGAACGACGCCCTGACGCACATCATCCATACCGAAGAGCTGGACACCAAATTCTTCACAGTTGCTCGAAAGGGTTTCAACCTGAATACGGCTTTCTTCGTCTGCAATACCTTGGGCACGGCCTTCAGTCGGAACATTGTGATCAGGTACAGCCAGGGTATTTTCTGGGCGGCGCACTTTGCGGCCAGCCATGCGAAGTCCTTCAAAAGCCTGTGGGCTTGTTACTTCGTGTACCAAGTGACGATCAATATAAATCAATGCGGTTCCGTCTTCTTGACTGTGAACCAAATGGCTCTCCCAAATCTTTTCGAAAAGGGTTTGTGGGTTACTCATCCTAACATCGTCCTCGTTTTTATTGGCGGCTATTCCCCACCTATGAGGTTCTGGCATAAAGGCAGAACCTTCAACAGCGGCCACTGATCCTTAAATGTGATCATTAATGCGACCATTCTTACAAGTTTGCGCGGAGCATAGCGCTTCCGCATTGCGGCGAAAAGTCCTTTAGAACGATTGATTCTCTTTTTATGGTGATTCTATAAGAAAATTTCGCATTCGCCGTGTAAATAGCTATTTTCTACACACCAGGTCCGTTAAATATTGGACTCTCCATATAAATAAGTCTTCGAATCTTCATTTTAAATATAAAAAACCCCAGAGAATAATTATAAAGATATTCGTGAGGACAAAAGCATGAAAAAACAGCTCTCTACAGTACGTCCTCACGGAAATAAGCCATCTCTGCCACAAGTTTGTTACTGGACGAACACCCTAACAATCACCTCATTCTATACATAGTAACCGCATAAGTCGGCGGCAGGGTGTTAGCAGACAAAAACTTGGGAGCGCATTTTATGGCCCGTAAATTAAGAATTTTTTTTCTGCCAGTCATCATGGCCGCAGGGCTTTTAGTTAGTGGTATCACCTCTTTCGAAGCGCTATTAGCGCCTGATGCAAAGTTAATCCCGCGCTGGACTTCCTTTAATCCGCAGAGCACTCAAACGGTTATGCCTAAACGCTGGAACTTCTTTCTCAGCAAATACAGAGAAGAAAATTACGACGGTATTGCCCGTATGGCTTATCACAGAGTGTCGAAAAATGATCGTTTGGCCCTACGAGACTTTATCGATGAATTGCAGGGCGTAAGCGTTAGCAAACTTAACCGAAACGAACAGCTCGCCTATTGGATAAACCTTTATAATGCAACAACCGTACAGATCGTTCTCGAGCATATGCCAACAGAAAGTATCCGTGATGTTAACATCTCACCGGGGCTTTTTTCTTCTGGTCCCTGGGGGAAAAAACTGCTCCGCGTTGAGGGGGAAAAACTGTCCCTCAATGACATCGAACACGGCATATTGCGCCCAGGCTGGAAAGACCCAAGAATTCATTATGTGCTGAATTGTGCTTCCCTGGGCTGTCCCGACATCCCCAAGCAGGCAATCACCGCCAAAGATAGTGAAGAGCAACTCGACCTTGCGGCCCGAAATTTCATCGACCACCCCAGAGCGATTACAATTCCAGAAAATAACGAAGCCATCGTTTCCAGCATCTATGTCTGGTTCAAGGAAGATTTCGGCGGCAGCGACGCGGCCATTCTCGATCACTTGCGAACCTATGCCACAAAAGACAAGAAAAAACTGTTGATGAATGTTCGCTCTCTGGAGAGCCATCGTTATGATTGGGACCTTAATGCGGTACCCGTCGTGGCAACCGCATCATCAGGGTCATAGGCAAAGCCAAGTATCGTATGGCGCGACCTGCTGTATTGTTAGTTATAGTGTGTCGGAAGGGGGATTTTGTTCATCAATACAACGGAAAAAACTTTAAAAATCAGCCGTTGGAGGGAGCCCAATCTGCGAATTGGAAAAATTTGTAGTTCCCCGCATCATCAAAACACTCTTTTTCCTTTCAACTCCGTTTTTATTTTGAACTCTAGTGGTTATCCCTCTCAGGCTTTTGAATGTTCCCTCAAGGCGGTCCGGGGGAAAGCAGACGGTAATATCTCTACTCCGCCCCAAGCAACCACCGATCAGTTCTGCAGACGGGAATGATGCGCCCACCACGTCAATTAATCTTGTTTGTTCTCCGACTTGATCCCAAACAATCATGACATCTGGATCGGGAAAATAGCTAAGATGCCACTGCCGATTATAGAGAACATTCAACACAAAACTTGCCATGTGTGCCATCAGTCCAAAGCGCAATGATACCGGCGCACGCTTTGTGAACAGCTTCTGAATAAGCTGGAGGTCTTCCGGTGTTTCAATTTGAAGGTCATACTGTCTGGTGCTGACGGGCCTCTTGAATGGGCTCGTCAGGGACCCCGCGAATGTATGATGTTCTAAGCTTTTAAATCCAAAGCAATGGTAAAGTTCAGGCTGATTCGTTTGAAGGAATTGGCAGGAATGACGGGTGCCCATATCATCCAATGATTTTTGCATCAATTTCCGAAACAATCCTCTCCCTCGAAATTCTGGCCTTGTTGCAACAGATTGAATGCCCGCAGCTGCAATGGCCTTGCCATTGATCATGATAGGCATCGGAAAATAACTGACATTAGCAACCACTCTATCTTTCTCAAGAAAGGAAAGGGCGCGATAGTCTTCGGTCAAAATTCCCAATTTATTAAAGAGCGATAGATCTAAATTAAACGTTTCTTGCAGAAGATCACTCACTTGGTTGCGAGACTTTGGTTCAATCAGATTATCAAGCCTATAGATCAATTCATTCATCAGGCTTCCAATTCTATGGCAAGAAATCGTGTACTTGATTAACCGGATAGTTTTGCATGTCTCGTCCTAAAATAGGCTGACGATTTTTACGAAGTCTGGTGTTTTTAAATCTAAGCTTATGTGCGGTCGAATTTCATTGCAAATCTGTAGTCCCCATAAATAAGCTTCCAATATGTAAACTTATTTCAGGACGGGACACACCCCAAACAAAAAGGGCGCCAATCGGCGCCCTTTTCGTAACAGATATCCCAACCGGAGAAACTCACGATCAGGTCAATGTTCGCTTTATTTTTTCTTGGCAGCGGCCTTGATAGCAGCTTTTTCAGCACGCTCAGCAGCAGCAGCTTTACCAGCAGCACCAGTGGTTTTTTCTGCGATACGAGCAGATTTACCACGACGGTCACGCAGATAATAAAGTTTCGCACGACGTACATCACCGCGACGGATCAATTCGATTGAATCAACACGTGGGCTGTAAAGTGGGAAAATACGCTCAACGCCTTCGCCGTAAGAAATCTTACGTACGTTGAAAGCAGAGTTCAAACCAGCGTTTTTACGTGCAATACATACACCTTCAAATGCCTGGATACGCTCGCGTGTACCTTCAACAACTTTAACGTTTACGCGGATGGTGTCGCCAGCAGAAAAATCAGGGATTTTTTTGCCTTCGGTAAGCTTGGCAATCTGGTCAGCTTCTAGCTTCTCGATTACATTCATGTTTCTATCCTCTACCATTCTTTTGGGGCCATTGACCCGTTTAGCTTTGCAACGGACCTATTGGCCCAGTTTGGTATCGTTACGTTTATCCAAGTATTTGTCCCACAAGTCGGGACGCCTATTCTTGGTGATTTCTTCCGCCTGTTCCTGACGCCACTGTTTTATCTTTCCATGATGGCCAGAGGATAGAACCTCGGGCACCTTACGATCTTGCCATTCAGCAGGACGCGTATAGAGCGGATATTCCAGTAAGCCAGTTTCAAACGATTCCTCGTCTGCAGATTCCCGGTTTCCCATAACCCCCGGCAATAAACGAATGACAGCATCCATAAGGATAAGTGCTGCCTGCTCACCACCAGACAAAATGTAATCACCAACCGAAACCTCTATCACCTCATGCGCGTCCAAGACCCGCTGGTCGATCCCCTCATAACGCCCGCAAAGGAGTGTCACTCCGGGTCCTGCCGCAAGCTCCTTGACCAAATCCTGATCCAGAAGCCGTCCACGCGGCGAGAGATAGATAACCGGGCCAGCTTTGCCAGCCACAGAGTTTAAAGCTGCATCAACAATATCAGGACGCATTACCAAACCAGCACCACCCCCAAAAGGGATCGCATCAACAGTACGGTGTTTGTCATGCGCAAAATCGCGAATGTCCACCTTTTCCAACTCCCAGATCCCTTTTTCAAGGGCCTTGCCCGCCAGGGATAATCCCAGAGAGCCCGGAAACATTTCCGGATGGAGAGAGAGCACTGTTGCTGTCCAGCTGGTCGTCACGTTATCCAACATCCTGTCGAGCAACCCGGTTTGAAAAACGAGAACACCAGATCATAAATCCGGCCTCTAGTCTTCCCGACCCAGAACCACTTCGGGCATATCGACGACGATACGTTTTCCCTCAAGGTCCACGACCGGAACAGAGCTTTCAGTAAAGCTGATCATTTCCGGTTGTCCACCGACACTATCAAATTCAAGAATATCACCGGCTCCGAAATCGAATACGCCTTTAACAGTTCCAAGAACCACACCTTTGGGGCTCTCGACCCTTAGGCCGACAAGATCAGAGTAGTAAAATTCATCGTTTTCGATCAGCTTTGGTAGAAGATCACGGTTAACATACAGTTTTGTTCCTCGCATTTCCTGGGCGCGATCACGATCGTTCACACCCTCAAGCCGCGTTAGAACAGTACCCTTGGCATGGCCCGTAATAGCGATTTTATAGCAGTTGCCTGCGTCATCCATCACTGGTCCGAATGCCGCCACGTCTTCAGGAGCTTCTGTATAGCTTTTGATCTTCACCTGGCCACGCACTCCGTGCGCTCCAGCGATCACGCCAACACAAACTCTATCTTCGTGGTTTAATGCCATGAGCTTTTAGAAATCCTATACAGCCAAGTTACTCAGCAGCGCTATCGGCAGAAGCTGCAGCAGCTTCTTCAGCGGCGGCTTCAGCAGCCATACGCTTTTCTTCAAGACGCTCTTTAGCTTTCGCTTTCAGCTGATTTTTCTTGGTCTGCTCTGGAACAGCACGCTTTTCAGCAAGACCGAGTTCGCCCAAGAAACGAGCAACACGATCCGTTGGTTCTGCACCAGTAGAAAGCCAATACTTAACACGGTCTTCGTCTAGCTTTAGACGTTCCGGGTGATCTTTTGGTACCATTGGGTTATAGGCACCAATTTTTTCAATAAAGCGACCATCACGTGGAGCACGAACGTCAGCAACTACGATACGGTAGTATGGACGTTTCTTGGCGCCGCCGCGGGCGAGGCGAATTTTAACAGCCATTTCAGTTCCTCTTGTTAAACACTAAACTAAACTTAATTCACGACTAATTCAGAAGCTTTCTTTCCTGAGGTCCGATTATTTCGGGAACCCCATTCCAGGCGGCATCAAATTTTGCAACCCACCGCGCATCATGCCTTTTTTGCCCATTTTCTGGACTTTTTTCATCATGCGGGCAGCTTCTTGTTGTTGCTTTAGAAGCTTGTTCACATCCTGAACCGAAGTACCGGAACCACCAGCAATACGGGTGCGCCGTTTTGCTTTGATAATTTCTGGTTTTTCACGTTCATGAGGTGTCATGGATGAAATGATCGCCAATTGACGGTTGATGATTTTGTCATCGACCTTGGCGTCTTTCAATTTCTTCATTTGGGCAGAATTCATCCCAGGCAGCATATTCATCAGACTGGACATACCGCCCATCTTTTGCATTTGCTTGAGCTGACTTGCCAAATCATTCAGGTCAAACTTGCCCTTCTTCATTTTCGCGGCGAGTTTTTCGGCTTCTTCCTCATCAAAGGATTCAGCAGCTTTCTCAACCAACGAAACAACGTCACCCATACCGAGAATTCGGGAGGCAACACGAGAAGGGTGGAAATCTTCTAGTTCTTCGAGCTTTTCACCAACACCCATCAATTTGATTGGGCAACCGGTAACTGCCCTCATGGAAAGCGCCGCACCACCACGTGCATCACCATCCATACGGGTCATAACGATACCTGTTAAACCAACGCGCTGGTTAAAGGTATCAGCAACATTAACTGCGTCTTGTCCCGTCATTGCATCCGCAACCAACAGTATCTCGGCTGGCTTGGTTGCGTCGCGTACAGTTTCGACCTCTAGCATAAGCTGATCGTCGATGGCCAGACGGCCAGCGGTATCAAGCATAACGACATCGAAACCTTCAAGCGCACCAGTTTGAACGGCGCGCTTGGCAATTGCGACAGGTTGCTCTCCAGGAACAATGTTCAGAGTACGAACACCGATTTGAGCACCAAGTATTGCAAGCTGCTCTTGGGCGGCAGGACGCTGAACATCAAGCGAAGCCATCAAGACTTTCTTGCGTTCTTTTTCGGTCAGCCGTTTGGAAATCTTTGCCGTGGAAGTCGTTTTACCAGAGCCCTGAAGCCCGACCATCATAATGACGGCAGGTGGGGTCACCTGAAGATTAAGAGCAACGTGATCAGATCCAAGCATTTCAGCGAGGTGATCATTAACGATCTTGACCACCATCTGGCCTGGCGTGACGGACCTCAGTACATCTTGTCCAACAGCCTCAGTCTTGACCTTTTCAACAAAGTCTTTGACCACAGGAAGTGCTACGTCAGCCTCAAGCAAGGCAACGCGCACTTCACGCAGAGCAGCTGTAACATCAGCTTCGCTCAATGCGCCACGGCGTTTCAGCTTGTCAAAGACTGAACCCAGACGTTCCTGAAGGCTATCGAACATATTGTTCCTCTTTCCAAAATCAACCAACTAAACAAGTTGGAAACGACAATCACATACGTCAAACGCAATTTATGCCAGTGCGCGATACTCGCGGACTGGCAGAGCTCCTTGGAGCTGGATGCTTTGACCCATGACAGATATTTGATCGGAAACTATAAAAATCCAGCTATTGGGTCAAGTCATTTCCTACACATCTGTGAATCTGGGCATGCAGAACAGAATTCATACTGGAGTCGTCAAGCTGTGTTAACAAATCCAAGCCAACAAATCCTGAGACTTTTACAAGCAATTTTTATAGACTCCTGTACACTCTAATCTATAACTATTAAATCAGAATAGAAACTCCGTTTCGGTCACGACAATACACGAGAAAGTAAAAGCAGGATGAGCGGTAGATCTTTTATAAAAATGCATGGCCTTGGCAACGATTTCGTTGTTATCGATGCGCGGGAGGTTCCCTTCACTCCAACAGAAGAACAATCCCGGTTGATCGCTGACAGGCGTTTTGGCATTGGCTGTGATCAGTTCATCATTATAGAGAACAGTAACCACCCTGACGCTGACGCATTCATGCGCATTAAAAATGCCGACGGAAGTGAAGTTGGCGCCTGCGGCAATGCAACCCGCTGCATCGCTTCTCTTTTAATGAATGAGGCTAATGAGGAAAGTACAACAGTCGAGACCCTCGCAGGTCTGCTTCATGTAAAAAGGGAAACCACGGGCCTTTTGACAGCCAATATGGGGCCTGCCCTTCTAGACTGGCAAGATATTCCGCTCGCAGAAGAAAGAGATACGCTTAATATCGGGATCAAGCTCCCTCCATTGCGCAATCCAGTAGGTGTCAACATGGGCAATCCACATGCTGTCTTTTTTGTTGAAGATGCAGAGGCAATTGAACTGGAAGCCTTAGGCCCTCGCTTGGAACATCACCCCATGTTTCCAGAACGCGCGAACATCAGCATTGCTTCTCTCATCGCAGAAGACCACATTCGCTTACGTGTCTTTGAACGCGGCGTTGGCATTACTTCTGCTTGCGGTTCAGGCGCATGTGCCGCCGGTGTGGCAGCGGCACGACGAGGCCTTACCAGCAGGAAAGTTCGCGTCGATCTCGACGGCGGCCCCCTGTTCATTCACTGGCAAGATGATGGCACCGTTTTAATGACCGGGCCTGTTTCAACTGCCTTTAAAGGGCAAATTGCACCTGAATTACTGAAATAATCTGATCAGGTAAAAAAGCCTTACGGTTATGACTGTTCACCTTTTTTTTGCCATTACAGCATCAATTGAAAATGATGTTTATGTCCAATCTCTTTCAGGCTCGCACAAAGATATCATACATAAAATGAATTGAACTCGCGACAAAACGATAAAGCATACATATTCGCTAATTTCTTATTTGATTTTCCACCTGAAGATGTGCATTTTACTTGTTATATTTCAGGCAAGACATCTCAGGGGAAATTAATGCGTTATCTGGTCTTAGCACTTCTATTACTTGTTACACTTTCAGCCTGCCAAACGACAAATGTTTCCCCCGAAAAATCCCACGGTGCTTATTATGTCGGAGGGCGTCAATCACACGGCGGAACACTTAATCAATTTACTTCAGATACAGATAAAGTATTTACGAACAGAGATTTAAGCAACACTACGCTTCTGATTTACAATCACGGCACCGTCAGCTCTGGTATCCATCAAGCATGTAAAACAGACTGGATGCCGGGATATGTGCGCCTCTTGACTTATAAGGACCCAAGTATCGTCGCCTACTACTTTTGCTCGCAGGAAGCAGGAGGAAACTCAGGGGACAGTATCGTTAATCAGGTCCATTATAAAAGAGGGGTCGAGATCGCAAAGTTGTCCGAAAGATTTCAAAAATTCGGCATCTCAAAAGATAATATATTTTTGATGGGCCATTCGGGCGGCGCTTCAGCAAGCCTGATGACGGCGAGCAGGAGCCCAGAAGAATTCAACAGCTATATCGTCACCGCACCAGGCTACGGATACGCCTACCTTGGAGGCTCAAGACAAAGCCTGAACTACAGCAATCTTTACGAAAACTGGAAAACGGTCATCCAGCGCGGGAAGAAATCCAAAGGTATCGTTTATGCCTTTCCTGGAGACAAATACTCCCCCGCCAAAGATTTGGATTTCATGACGTCAATGAAGAATATCGATTATCGCGTGCTTTCAGACAAGAATGACCCGGGCTGTGGGCTCGAGGAAATTCACGCCTATCCCTGGACCGATTGTTTTATAAAAGGGCAAACTCAAGATATTCTTAGCTACATCCAAAGGAACAGGACGTTTTCTACTGCGGTACAAACGACAAACCTGACAAAAAGTGCGGATATAGATCATCGAAAACACGGAATTTTTTATACTGCAGCTGACAATCCCAACAGAAAACACTTTGGCACCTACCCCACAAGCCAGACCTTTGATGAGAAATTTTCGGACGCATTTGAAAACAAAAACCCTAAAAAAACAGTTGTCTTTGTCTATAATCATGACCTCACAAATAATGGCACATTCAATAGGTGTGATCCGACAAACGTCCCCTTTTATCTTCGAAACCTGATTGAGCTTAACACGCGTTATCTCGCCTATAGCTTTTGCGCGCCAAAGACGATCAATTCACTCAACAGCGCATCAACAAGATCTTTTCGCGATAAAACCAGACTTTCTGAGCTAAAATCGCTGCTTAACAAGTTCAAAGACAAGAACGTAAAACCAGAGAACATCTTTTTAGTTGGTGATAATTATGGCGCAACAACCAATATTTTGGCCGCACTTGAATTCGGAAATAAATTCAACAGCCACATCTCTTTATTTCCAGATAGAGATGTTTTCCTAAAGCGCCCTCATGCCCTTTTTGACAAGATTGATGCTCTTGCGAAAGACAGTGACAAAGCCGCAAGAATCGCAAGTAATGCGCCTGGCCTGATTTATTCAAAGCAGGAAATGCTCAAAGACAGCCCGCTAAAAGGCGTTGCAAAAAAAAACCGCTGGTCGTTTATTATAAGCGGGGCTTGTGATAGCAGCCAAAAAGTCGATTATAATGACAATTGTTTCTATGACAAAAATAACAAGAAAATCACGAAATTCGTTCAAGAAAGCCTGCGTCAGCCTCATCAACAACCGTCTTCATGATTAACGCCAGAGCAAACTCACTCGTGATGATGCGCCTCCTCTGCGCCTTATTTGGTTTATCCCTTCTATCTGGTTGTCAGACGATAAGGCCAATTGAGACCGAAGACCCACATGGCGCTTTTGCAATTGGCAATGGATTTGAAACCGTAAAAAAGGACGATTTCAAATCAGCATTGGTCAGAAACATTTCGAATCCTGAAAACACGATTTTGTTTATATATAACCATGGCACAGAAAATGGTGGGTATGGACAAGAGTGCTTCCCAAACTCCATTCCATCTTACGCGAGAGCTATTGTCAGGCAACATTCAGAAACCGTCATCTATTATCTTTGCTCACAAGAAGTTGGGGTTACTGTTGCGGGCGATCCCAAAAAGCAACGCTACTTTCGCCGAAGTGACGAGATTGCACGACTTCTTAAACTATTCAGGGAACACGGCATAACATCTGATCGAACGTTTCTTCTTGGCCATTCGGGTGGGGCCTCGACAACCCTTATTGCCGCAGCAGATATTCCCGAAACGTTTAACGGATTTGTTGTCTCAGCCCCAGGATACGGGTTTGCCTATATAGGCGAAAGCCGTGACTCAGAAGACCTTGCACCACACTATGAAACCTGGAAATCAGGGATCGAAAAGGTTACCGAGAAAGATGGTTTGGTTTACAGCTTCGAAGGCGACAGTATTGCACCGCCAGAAGACCTTTCTTTCATGACTGCCATGCCAAATATCAACCTTATCATTCAAAAGCCCGAAGTGTGCGGGATTCCAGACCCGCATGGCTATCCCTGGAGCCGATGTTTTCGACAGACGGAAACACCTAAAATATGGAACTACATCCAAAAGCACCTTGCATCGACACAATGAGAGTTAAACCTCAAAGAAATTAAGCTTCATAAGATCGCGTCCTGGCAATCATACCAGACCTGCAGAAGCGTTGCTGGACAAGGGCATTTTGATAGTTCATAACAGCAAAATGACAAAGCCCCTGACAGACCCGAAGATTGTCACTTTTGGTTGCCGCCTCAACACTTATGAGTCCGAGGTGATGCGTCAGCATGCGCGCGAGGCAGGATTGTCAGATACAATCATCTTCAACACCTGTGCCGTCACAACCGAAGCCGAACGACAAGCCCGGCAAAGTATTCGTAAAGCGCGTCGTAACAACCCCGACGCCAAGATCATTGTGACAGGCTGCGCGGCTCAAATTAATCCTGAGCTCTATGCTGGCATGGAAGAAGTTGACCATGTCATGGGGAACGAGGAAAAGTTACAACGCGAGAGTTTCAATCTCAGCGAAAATGCCTCGGTAGCCGTCAACGATATCATGGAAGTCAAAGAAACCGCAGCCCACCTGGTCCACGGTTTCGAAGAACACACCCGCGCCTTCGTTCAAATTCAACAAGGCTGCAATCATCGCTGTACCTTCTGTATCATTCCCTTTGGTCGTGGCAACAACAGATCCGTCCCAATTGGCGCCATTACTGAACAGGTTAGAGTACTCGTGAACAATGGCGTTAAAGAAGTTGTTCTCACTGGTGTCGACATAACTGACTACGGTTTGGATTTGCCCGGTACGCCAACACTCGGCCAAATGACAAAACGTCTTCTGGCTCAAGTTCCAGAACTCAAGCGCCTCAGGCTCTCGTCTCTGGATCCGGTCGAGATAGACGAGGACACTTATCGTCTGTTTGGTGAAGAGCCACGCATCATGCCACATCTCCACATCTCTTTGCAGGCTGGAGATGACATGGTGTTGAAGCGCATGAAACGAAGACACCTCCGCCATCATGTTGTTGAGATGGTTGAACGCGCTCGCGCATTGCGGCCGGATGTGGTTTTTGGGGCCGACATCATAGCTGGCTTTCCAACCGAGTCAGATGAAATGTTCGAAAACACTTACGATCTGGTAAACGAATTAAACCTCACCTATCTGCACGTCTTCCCCTACTCTGAAAGACCCGGCACGCCTGCAGCGAGAATGCCTCAGGTTCCAGGTAACATCCGCAAGGAGAGAGCTGGGCGGCTGCGCGACGCAGGCGCGATTTCAGAGCAGAGCTTTATGCAAAGTCGTGTTGGCACGACAGCTCAGGTTTTGATTGAAAAAAATGGTTTTGGGCGGAGCGAACACTATGCACCCGTTCAAGTCGAGGCTCTTGAGGGAGACCTTAGCGGTGAAGTCGTGCCCGTTTACATTGCCGATATTCGCAATAGAAAACTCCTTGCCTATCCCCTTGGTACAAAAGCAGCAGAAGACGCCAGAGCAAAACTAGAAGTCCAATAGCTACAGATAATCCAACAGCCTTGATATAGAACGGTTTGAGAATGAGTGACGAAAACAAAAAAGGTGGCTGGTTTGCCCGTCTCAAGGCAGGTCTTAGTCGGTCCTCTTCAAAACTAGGCGACGGTATTGGCAGCATATTCACCAAGAAAAAATTAGATGACGAGAGTATCGAAGAGCTAGAAGACCTGTTAATTACCTCGGATCTTGGGGTCTCCACTGCTGCCAAACTTACAAGTAATCTGGCGAAGACGCGCTTTAATAAAGATATTGAGCCCAGAGAAATATCTGAAGCGCTCGCTGCCGACATACAGGCAATACTGGAACCCATTGCCAAGCCATTGGAAATCGACCTCGAAAAATCACCACACGTCATTCTCGTGGTCGGCGTTAACGGCAGTGGGAAAACTACGACCATTGGTAAACTGGCTACCCAATACAAAGCCCAGGGTTTAAAGGTTATGCTCGCTGCCGGAGATACATTCCGTGCTGCAGCAGTTGAGCAACTAAAAGTTTGGGGTGAACGTACCGGGTGCCATGTCGTAGCCAAAGAAACCGGCGCTGATGCCGCAGGCCTTGCCTATGAGGCAATCGAGCGCGCCAGAGCCGAAAAAGTCGATGTTATCCTGATCGACACAGCGGGTCGACTTCACAACAAATCAGACTTGATGGCCGAACTTCAAAAAATCGTCCGCGTTATCAAGAAAGTAGATGAGAGCGCCCCACATGATGCGCTGCTGGTTCTTGACGCAACGACAGGTCAAAATGCGGTATCCCAAATTGGCATTTTCAAAGAACTGATTGACATAACAGGCCTAATCGTCACCAAACTCGATGGCTCTGCGCGTGGAGGCATTCTCGTTGCTCTCGCAGAGAAATTTGGTCTGCCCGTTCATGCCATCGGTGTTGGTGAAACAGCCGATGACTTGCGTCCCTTTACCGCCAAAGATTTCTCTCGCTCCCTAATGGGGCTGGATAACACTTCAAACTAGTCGAGTATATTTTGATGCCCGAGCTTTCAGTTAAAAAAATAGTGTCTGTTTTATCTCTCGCTTGCGCCCTTGGTCTGGCAACCTTCACAATAAGCCATGCTGAAGAGCCTCAGAAGCTCAACTCAAACGAAATGATACGGGAATACGGTAAAATCGCGACCGGTCTGGCACTGGAAGAACGCTGCCTATTGTTGTCCCCTCAAGCCACAAGAGAATATTACTGGCAACAGTACATGCTGGATTCTGCGCTGAATAAGGTCTTTTCAAGTACACCAGTCTTGAACATGGTGCGAGGGAGTGCGCTGCAAACATCTCAGAACGAGCGCTTCAAATGTGATGTGGAATCTCAGAATTTCATTGAAAATTCATTACAAATAGCCCGAGATCTCAATCAAAAGCTGACCGGGCAAGTTTTCGAAGCCAACGTCAGCGATCAGCTTTTCGATCAAGAACGCTTGACGATTGTGGCCTCCGCTGCAGGCACAAATGCTGTGTGCAACCATCTGCTGCCAGAATATGACGAACAGCTCCGGGTTGGTTTGAAAGCGCTGACCAAAACCTTTGAC
>MABB01000129.1 GCA_002162915.1 Rhodospirillales bacterium 47_12_T64 | reverse complement strand
TTCATCGCAGCGATGATTGAGTGATAGGTGCCCGCACTGCTGCGTGCATTATTACGCTGTGTTTGCAGATTGTTATTGTGATGGATCAGACGTGCCTGAAGACGAGAAAGATCGCTTCTAAGCTCTTCGACCTTTTTACCAACATGTGTACCTGTTGGTTGCCCTGGCGTTACACCAGGAGATTCGAAGATTGTTGAACCAAGTAACGGCAAGCCAGATGACAACTCAGACGAAGACGTGATTGAGTCTGGTACAACGGCTGCTGTTGCAGCTGCTGTATCTTCTGGCGTGTCTTCTCCAACGATAGAAGGCCATAAGGCTTCTTCGGTGAAAGAGCAGCCGCTCAAGAACATAACCGTTGCTAAAATAGAAACGGTGTTACGCAAAACAGAGGATTTCATGGATCCCATAGAAAAGCCCGCACTGTTGATTGTGGTCAGCCAAGAATACCTTATAAAAGATCTACTTAAAGATCAGGGAAAAACTTCCCTAAAGGTGCAAAAGTTGACCAACCCCCCAAAATACTAAGGGCAGATACTACTTGAAGGGAGTCCGAGGGACAAGAGTTTTCCAACCATGTAATTGAGAGTTTCAAGTCTGATCAAAAAAAAATCAAAATATTCGATTTTGTGCTTGCGTACTTTAATAACCCGGAGTAAGTTCCGCCTCGTTTTCAGGGATCAACTCTGAAGACGCTTTGGAACGCACCCGTAGCTCAATTGGATAGAGCACTTGACTACGAATCAAGAGGTTTCAGGTTCGAGTCCTGACGGGTGCACCATCCTCCCCTTTATATATCAACGCTTTAAGCATCGTTCTCGCCTTGTTCTTCTGAGGTGTTAGTCACTTTGTTAGACACTTTAGTTGATTTCATCTTATCCATAGCGCGTCTCGCCATCTTCTTTTGACGTACTTCCCGACCATAGTGATCGACCATTGCCGAACTCGGGCTGGAAGTCTGTTCGTCGCGCCATGTAATCGCGATCCTTCTCCTTACGTTTGCAAGAGAAAAGTCGCTGAACTTCTCCCGAAAAGGCTCCAACCAAAGTATGGAGCCTTTTTTTGTACTTTCTTTTAGTTGGAGAAAATCTCGCGAGGCACTAGGGCTTTTGCACTGCTCATACGATTGAGCCGGGGCCGCTTGCTGGAACAAGTCCTTTGTCCTCGGATTGCTGGAGACCCTCGTTGTATCGCGCAATGCAAGCGGGGGATTCGGCCATTTTAAAGTTTAGCAAGAAATGCAAAGCAGCGCTTATCTTCAACCGATATCTTATCACCTGTCGACGCGCATTATGTGAGTTGATCGCCAAAATCTGGCATCCAAATTAATTGAGGTGACTTAATGGAAAAACAAACATTTATGGTGGTTGAAGCAACGCCAAACCCGGAAAACATGGAAGATCTAAAAACGTATGGTTCTCAATCATATGCTATATTGGAAAAACACGGGGGCGTTCGTGTTGCAAATTACAATGTCGAGTCTGTTTTGGGTTCGGGTTTGGATTCGGGCGAAAAACCTGCTCTCATTGGGGTGTTTTCGTTTCCGAGCCCGGAAGCCATTCAGAACTTGCTGTTCAACGACCCCGACTACCAGAAACTCGTTCCGTTTCGGGACAAAGGTTTTAAAAGCATTCGGTTCTTTGTTTGCAGTGAGTGAGTTCAACAGGTGAGGTGAAGTGGAGCGAATTTTCAAGAGCATCGACTACATCGAACGGAATATGTTCGAGCCCGTTGATATCCATGATATTGCCCAGGCATCAAATTATTCGACCTACCATTTTTGTCGAATATTCCGGGCGTTGGTTGGGGATTCTCCCAAAGAGTATCTTCGCAAAAGAAGGCTGACGATCGCAGCTGAGCGTCTGGCCAGAGGAGAACGCTCAATTCTCAACATTGCGTTGGCTTGTCAGTTTGAATCCCATGCTTCTTTTACACGTTCCTTCAAACACCTCTTCAAAATGACTCCGGAACAATATCGGGAAAAAGCTGATCCTTTACGGCTCATATACAAGGATCAATTTAGCCCGCACATGCTGCATCACCTTCAAAGTCGCCTTGATATGGAGCCCGAAATTGTTACCCGACGCGAAACGAAGGTGATCGGCATTGCCCGACAATACCAAGAAGAAGGTCTGAATATCGAAACGTTGTGGTCGGCGTTTCGCCCGGATGTCTTTCAGATTACAAACCGGGTTGGTGATGATGCTTTTGGCATTTACGAAGAGTATCACGAGCATGAGAACAACGTCGGGTTTAGCTACATTTGCTCGGTTGAGGTTACGGATTTTGATCACGTCCCGGAAGGGATGATCACCAGAACTATCCCTGAGCATCTCTATGCCGTTTTTCGTCATCAAGGCCCTGTCTCTTATTTGCCTGAAACCTTGAAATATATCTGGGGAAGCTGGTTGCCGAAATCTAACTATCAATATCAAGAAACGCCGGATTTTGAACTTTATTCCCCGGGAACACAGCCGGTCGATCCTGATAAAGTATTATTTCTATATATTCCAGTTAGTGCAAAATCGTAATTTTCAGAAGAATTCAACATCGATGATTTCCGCGTTCTATTACTCGAAAATAATCACTCGAAATAATTTTTCCACTTTTTGTCGTGAAAATGTGTTTCTGAGAGTAATTGTCCTTTTGGTTTGCACGAGAATTAGGCTATAAAATGATGGTTAACGCGGGGTGAGGGGGCCACGCATCAAGTTTCTCGAAATGTATTGCGTGTTGTGAGGAAAAGTTGTCCGCTTACGATCTTTCATCATTAAATGTCATGGTTGTTGATGATAACGTGCATATGCTGCGCATTATCAAGACGATCTTTTTTTCCATGGGAATCACAAACGTCCAGTATCTCAGCAGTGTGAAAGCTGCGCGAGCTGAACTTTTGCATATGCAGCCCGATATTATTGTTACCGATTGGGAAATGAAACCAATTGACGGGTTGAGCTTCACGCGTCAGCTGCGTCGCGATGGCGGTTACTTTAGCCGGGTTCCAATTATCCTCCTAACTGGCCATACAGAGTATGAAAGGGTGATGGAGGCGATCCAGTCTGGGGTGAGCGATGTGCTTGCGAAACCTGTCTCGATTGAAATTCTTCATCGTCGACTCTGCCGAATCGTTGATATTTCTTCTATGTCAGCATCAGAGTTCATTGTTGAAGACGAAGAGTATCTCGAAATAGGTTGAAGGTTCTGACCTGTCAGTATCATTTTTCCAGTATCATTTCCCTAAACTGAATAGCTGTAAAATACTAAAGAAGCACTGCATGTTAAGGCCGATACGTCCCGTAGGTGTGCTAAACTGGTGTACGTTCTGATTGATAAGTAGATAGAGGCTCATGGCTGTATTTTCCGATTATTGGCGTGGGAAGAGTGTTCTGGTCACTGGTGGAGCAGGTTTTGTCGGCTCTGAAATCGTTCGATCTTTAGCGGAACGAAACCTATCCCGAATAACCGTCCTGGATAAAATGACTTATGCGGCAGATCTGCGACGTATTGATGACGTTAGTAACTCTGTCCAGGTAGAAAAAATTTCCCTCGAAGATATAGATTCTGTGCGTGCCGTGGTCCAAAGAGCAGAGCCTGATTGCATTATACACTGTGCGGCCGAAAGTCATGTCGATCGATCGATTGATGGGCCTGAAAGCTTTGTTGGAAGTAATATTGTCGGTACGTTTAATCTCCTTCAGGTTGCCTTGAGGCATTGGGAAAAACGCGGCGAGGATAATGGTTTTCGGTTTCTTCACATCTCGACAGATGAAGTCTATGGTTCTCTGGGGCTCGAGGGAGCGTTCACTGAGGATAGTGCTTATAATCCACGATCGCCGTATTCGGCGACCAAAGCAGCTTCGGACCACCTTGTGAGAGCCTGGGTGCATACCTATGGACTACCTGCAATTATTACTAATTGTGGAAACAACTATGGGCCCTGGCAGTTTCCTGAAAAACTTATTCCTTTAATGATATTGGCGGCTCTGAACGAAAAACCACTGCCGCTGTACGGTAATGGTGAGCAGATTCGCGAATGGATACATGTAAGTGATCATGTTCGTGCTCTGTTTGCGGTTATCGAAAAAGGAGATGTTGGAGAAACCTATCTCATCGGTTCTGGAGATGAGAGAACCAATAGGGATGTTGTAGAGACAATTTGCAGCCTATTGGATCAACGCTTCCCTGATCGAGAGCAACATGATCGATTGATTACAAATGTAGAAGATCGGCCTGGTCACGATTTGAGATATGCTTTGGATGCAAGCAAAGTTCAAAGGGTAACAGCCTGGCATCCTCAGATCTCATTTGAAGGGGGTCTTTCTGAGACTCTTGACTGGTATCTTGCAATGAAGCCTTGGTGGGGGCCGTTGTTAACTGGGTTGAATGCTGGTGATCGCCTGGGATTGCTAAAGGGGAAGATCTCTTAGCAATCCTTGAATACGTTCTTTGAGCATCTCTACGTAAACGCGGGCTTAATTGCCTCACCGGAAATTCTAAACGGCATCTGGTTCTTTATCGATTTTATCTGAGAGCACACGACATAACATACTCAAGGCATCTTGATATTTTTCATTTTTGATGCGAGAAAAATTTCGTGCGAGGTCCAGACACATTCTCTGTCTTTCTGTCATATCGTCCTCAACTTTATTTAGGCCCTCGTAAAAGAAGCTTATTTCAATTCCGAGGACTTGAGAGATTTCGTATAACCTTCCCGCGGAGACCCTGTTAATACCTCGCTCATACTTATGAGCTTGTTGGTATGTGACGCCAATAAGACCTGCCAACTGTTGTTGGGTTAAGCCCAACATTGTTCGGCGTTCGCGTATTTTTTGACCAACGTGGGCCTCGATGCGATGTGTATCAGATGTTAATTTACTCACGTTACCACCAATAATTTAGTGTTTACCGAGTATCGCCTCGGTTTACATTGTTTTTTGTGTGAAATACCGGGTTTTTAAGTCAATTTCAATAGTGATTTAGTAAAATAAATTAAAAATTCAATTATTATTTGGGGAATTAAAAATTAACTTTTTGTTTACCAATATTAACCTTTAATAATTAGGGGTAAATATTAATATTTTTAACGATACTTTTTAATAACTACTTTCACCAAATGGGATAATTACTATCATTAACCTCTGTGTAAATAGGTTTGTTAATCTGTTGAATTTAAATATTTTACGCGTTTTAGAGCGCAAATGAATATTTTGAAAAATCGGCTCAAATAATTTCTGAATAATGTCTCTGGATTCAGCATTCGTTAATGACTCATCGCCTATTCTTGGGGCTGAATTATTAAGGTGAAATGTGGTTTATTTTCACTGGTGTACAATCTTCAGGTAGGAGTTTGAAAGACCGTGCTCCGGCCCGCTCGTAACAATATAGATCTTTCTCAGCTAGACCAGATGGCAACCGCATTGGAAGCATCTGGGGATGTCATGTACGAATGGGACTTGGCAACCGATAGTCTGATGTGGCTCGGCCGCGTATCCACGCTCTTTGGTCTGGATGACAAGCTCGTGCCAATTTCTGGTGAAATATTTCACAATCGTATCAACCCCGAAGACCTTCCTTCGCGGATGCGGAACCTGACGGATCATTTCGCAGGTGAGGCCTATTATGACTGTGAGTACAGGATCCGTGACGGATCAGGGAATTTTCAATGGGTCCATGACCGCGGTGCCGTAGAGGTTTCAGCGAGTGGATCTCCGACGCGACTCACAGGTGTTCTGCGCCCTGTTACCATCAGGAAACAGGCCGAGGCCAGATTGGAGTACCTCGCGAATTACGATGAACTTTCCGGGCACTTCAATAAGTTGCGCCTCAGGGAGTCTCTCGATTTTGCGCTTGAACAAGCGATTCGTTACAACAACGAAGGTGCATTTCTTGCCGTAGGCGTTGATCATCTTGGGATGATTAACACTGCATATGGATTTGAGGCAGGGGATGCGATTCTTGTCGAGATTGGGCAGCGGCTCGATACAAGTATTCGCGGTGCAGATATCGTTGGCAGACTCGGGGGTGACCGTTTTGGTGTCATCATGAGTGTGGCGACGGAAGATGAGGCGGACGCGATTGCTGATCGGATCTTGCAAGCGGTACGTGAAACCCCTTTCGAGATAAATAATGAACGAATATATGTGACTGTGTCTGTTGGCTTTGTTTTCTTTCCAGAGCAAACCAAAACAAGCTTCGATGCTTTTGCAAAGGCAGAAAGTGCCTTACTTGATGCAAAGTCAAATGGTCGAGACTGTGCAAAACCGTACAAGTTAACCACTGAGCAATGTGAAAATTATCGCACCTCTATGGTCATTGGCGAAGAAGTAAAGCAGGCGCTAAAAGAAGACAGGATCGCACTGGCCTATCAGCCAATTGTCGATGCGCAGAGTAATGAGCTGGTATTGGTCGAGGCTTTGTTACGCATGTACAATCGTGACGGAGAGATCGTCCCTGCTGGTATGTTTATTCCGGTTGTCGAGCAACTTGGAATGATGCGTGTCATTGATCGCCGTGTGCTCGAGTTAGCTCTCGAAGATCTTGTCCGTTATCCACACATAACAATGGCTTTGAATATATCAGGCCTGACAGCTTCTGATCGAAGTTGGCTTCGCGCTCTTACATCTAGGGTGAAAAATCGTCCGGATCTTGCCGAAAGGTTGATTGTCGAAATCACAGAAACTGCCGCGCTGCACGATCTGGAAGAATCAGCTCGATTTGTTTCCGCGGTGCGACAGTTGGGCTGCAAGGTCGCGATAGATGATTTTGGCGCAGGTTATACAACATTTCGACATCTGAAAACGCTGACTGTCGATATTATCAAAATCGATGGATCGTTCATTGCCGGTATCCTGGATAATGAAGAGAATCAGATTTTTGTGAGGAACTTGCTTGGTCTTGCCAAAGCTCTGAACCACACAACGATTGCTGAATTCGTAGAGACGGCTGAGGAAGCCGAGTTTCTTGCGAAAGAAGGCATCGATTTATTACAAGGCTTCCATTTCGGGAGGCCTGAAATCTCCCCTGATTGGATCATTGAGGAAAATACTATCGATAATACGATCTTATTTCCTCTGGAGAAAAAAAGCGCTGGGGAATAGCCCGGTACATACCCGGTATGTAAAGCAAAGAGGCTTTCAAATATCTTGAAAGCCTCTTTGTTTGTTAGCCAGATTTTTTACTTAAGGCATCAAGTTGTTTTTGCAGTAGCTCGACCTGTGTCTTGAGGTCATTTAATCCATCACCTTCTGGCGGTGTTGCTACATCGGGTTTGTGCTCAGATTGTTGCTGTGGCGGCGACATGCCATCTGCCTGAAATGGTGAGAGCATGCGCATGGCATTCTCAAACAGGGCAAGATTCTGTTTGTTCATCTCGTCCAGATTCCCGAAGGGAAATATACCGCCAAAGGTTTCCTGCATAGACTGCCGCATTTTGTCCTGATTATCGGAAAACCCATCCATCATGTGTTCCAGATATTTGGGTACGACCCATTGCATGGAATCACCATAAAGGCTGATCAGCTGTCTCAGAAAGGAGATTGGTAAAAGATTTTGCCCCTTACCTTCTTCTTCAACAATAATCTGAGTTAAGACAGAGCGCGTGATGTCGGTGCCAGATTTTGCATCATAGACAACGAAATCGACATCATCCTTAACCATCTGACAAAGATGGTCGAGCGTGACATAACTGCTTGTCGCGGTATTGTAGAGTCGTCGATTCGCGTATTTCTTTATGACGATTGCTTCGCCACTATTTTCTGATTTTGAGGTCGCCAAGATCCTCGCCTCCAATGCTTATTATATATTGCCGACGATGACTGTCGACTGATTGATGTTTGTGCACTGCTTCTTAAATATTGCTGCGCTGCGGTGGGGTCTGTCAATGACGAGTAGCTAAAAGCTTTAAAAAAAAGGCATTTTTTATCCTAAAATCGCTTTGCTTGTGCGAATATACAATTTTGGCAACGCAAAATGGTTGTAGGAGAGTGCGGCGGTGAAAGAAAAAGATATCGAGGCTGTGGCCGAAGATTATCTGGATTTATGGATCTCTCATGTGTCAAAACAGGATTTGATGCCCTGGGTTATCGGGGGAGATAGTGGGGACTCTTCAAGCGCTGCTGGCCCTGAAATTAAAGGATTGTACAGGCAGTGGGAAGCTTATTACCATCAGATACTAGGCCGGAATGACTTCTCCACGTTTATGATCCCAACCCCACCTCATGAAAGCACGAGAGAGCATGATGCCGAGGATCGATCGCAAGACCTGCCCAGTTCCGCTTCCGTTTCACCTGATGTCAGCCCTGATGAGCTTGCAGAGCTCAAAGCTCGGCTTGGGGCTCTTGCAAAACAAATTTCCGAAATCGAATCTAATGCCCGAGATTCCGGAAAAAATGATGCAGGAGATAACAAGTAGCTTAAGAGGAGAGGACCAATTCAACTTTGCGATGGCTCTTGATCGATCTATCCAGAAAAGATTCAGTTTATTTCAACGTGGAATAGAGCGTTATCAACAACACTCTTATCGACGAGGGATCGCTGATAACCCCTCTATTTGGTCCAGGGGATCAGCATCTTTAAGAAAGTACGGCGGGGAAAATAGTGGTTATCCCGTTTTTGTAATCCCCTCTTTGGTTAACCGTTATTACATTCTCGACCTTATGGACGAAAATAGCTTTCTCGGTTGGCTCTCGGGCGAAGGGTGGCAACCGTTTGTTATGGACTGGGGTGAGCCTGGAGAAGCAGAAAAAGGGTTCGGACTGGAAGATTACATCTGTGAATATCTCAAAGGCGCTCTAAGCGAAATTAAAGCGAAGACAGGATTACCGCCGATAGTAATTGGGTATTGTATGGGGGGGACGCTCTCGGTGGCTCTCGCAAATATCAGCGAAGGCGATATTCATTCTCTGGTGTTAATGGCGAGCCCCTGGGATTTTCACTCCGGATCTCTATCAGGGTCTCAATCTGGAGCAGAGAAAACGCGGGCCCAGCAGCAGGGGGCCTGGCTTTCGAGTTTGTTGCCAATGATTGAAGCGCGAGGTGAAATGCCGTGCGAGCTCCTGCAAAGCCTTTTTGCATCTTTGGATTTAACGCTTTCTCTTCGAAAGTTCTCTGCTTTTACCCGCTTAAAAGAGGATAGTGTTGAGGCGAGAAGCTTTGTTGCTCTGGAAGACTGGCTAAACGATGGCGTCAGTTTGGCATCGAAAGTAACTCGGGAGTGTTTCGAGGGATGGTACGGCGAGAATTCACCGGGCCAAACCAACTGGACTATAGCGGGGGAGGTCGTGGATCCCGCAAGGCTGAATATTCCAGCATTGTCTGTCATCTCAAGCCGAGACCGCATTGTGCCCTCAGGCTCTTCCTATGCCCTGGCTCGAAAATTATCGAATGGCACGGTCCTCGAGACGCCTCTTGGGCACATTGGAATGATCGTAAGCCGCGGTGCACAATCCAAAATCTGGAATCCAGTATCTGATTGGATGAAACAAATAATCGTATAAAGTTGCAACATAATTTCAATAAATAGAGATGTTTGTAATTTAAATGTTAAAAATATGTAATATTCTCTTGATTCCTTATCTTTAAAATCGTTATGGTTCATTTAGTGATTTTGCAGTGCAGCATTATGTTGCCCTGAGTGAATTGGTGCGCATTTGATTGAGTTTGTATCATGAGAATTACAAATTTTTGATCCAAGTAGCCCAATTGATAGGTAATTGAGATACAGCTTTTTGAAAGGTATCTGTAATGTCTGGTGTCGTAATTGTTGGGGCTGCTCGTACTCCGGTTGGCGCATTTGGTGGCGGTCTTTCGACTGTGCCAGCTGCAGAACTGGGTACGATAGCTATTCGTGAAGCGCTCTCTCGTGCGGGTGTTGCGCCTGAAGAGGTTGATGAAGTTATTCTCGGTCAAATTCTTTCAGCAGGTGAAGGGCAAAACCCTGCGAGACAGGCTGCTTTAGGTGCCGGGATTCCAAATGAGAAGACGGCTTATCTTATCAATCAGATCTGTGGCTCTGGCCTGAGAACTGTGGCTCTTGGTTATCAGTCTATCGCGCTTGGGGATGCTGATGTTGTCGTCGCCGGTGGTCAGGAAAACATGAGCTTGGCACCGCATGTGTCTCACATGCGTAATGGGACCAAGATGGGTGATGTGAAGTTCGTTGATACCATGATCAAAGATGGTCTCTGGTGTGCAATGAATGATTACCATATGGGTAAAACAGCAGAAAATGTCGCTGAGAAATTTGGTGTTTCCCGGGAAGATCAAGACGTCTTTGCTGCTGCTTCCCAACAAAAGGCAGCCGTTGCCCAGGAGTCGGGTAACTTCAAAGATGAAATAGTTCCTGTAACCGTCAAGAGCAGACGAAGTGAAACTGTTGTTGATGTTGATGAGCATCCCAAGCCAGGCACGACAGCCGAAGGCCTTGGTAAACTCCGGGCGGCATTCGATCGCGAGGGAACCGTTACTGCCGGTAATGCATCAGGAATTAATGATGGTGCCGCAGCCGTTGTTCTAATGTCTGAGGACAAGGCTCAGGCAAAAGGCGTTAAGCCGTTGGCAAAAATTGTTTCCTGGGCTACGGCAGGCGTGGACCCGGCCATTATGGGGACTGGTCCTATTCCTGCTAGTCGTAAGGCGTTAGAAAAAGCGGGATGGGATATTGGTGATCTGGATCTTGTTGAGGCCAATGAGGCATTTGCGGCACAGGCTATTGCAGTGAACCGCGAGCTTGGTTGGGACACGGATATCGTAAATGTAAACGGTGGCGCGATTGCTTTGGGGCATCCGATTGGAGCTTCCGGAGCAAGAGTTTTGGTTACGTTGCTTTATGAAATGGAGCGCCGTGATGCAAAAAAAGGGTTAGCGACCCTCTGCATCGGTGGTGGACAGGGCATTGCCCTGTGTGTCGAGCGCGATTGAGAAAATGAGGAAAAGATCGATGAAAAAAATCAAAACAATCATCATCGATCTGGGCCTCTATAAACGGGTTGCCTTCGTTCGGGGAGGCAGCCTTTTTTTGTGCGCTTGATTTTGTTCTTCGTCCCTGAAGTCTGAAATCAAGTCACATACACATTGAGGTCAGGTCCAGGGAGGCCGGCTTCTGTGAGACAACAAATAATGAAGGGAAAATATAATGTCTCGTGTAGCTCTTGTGACAGGGGGTACCAGAGGAATTGGTGCGGCCATTTCCATTGCCATGAAAGAGGCAGGGTACAAAGTAGCGGCTAGTTATGCTGGGAATGACGAAGCTGCGCAAAAATTCCGTAATGATAATGCCATTGCGGTGTTTAAATGGGATGTGGCAAGCTTTGATGAATGTCAGGCTGGGATTGAACTGGTAGAAAAAGAGCTAGGATCAATTGACGTGCTGGTGAACAATGCGGGCATCACGCGCGATACGACACTGCATAAAATGGACCTGGAGAAGTGGCAGGCCGTGATTAATACCAATCTGAATTCTCTCTTCAACATGACCCGGGGGGTTATTGAGGGTATGAGAGATCGCAAGTTTGGTAGGATCATTAGCATATCGTCTATCAATGGTCAGAAGGGACAGTTTGGTCAGGCTAACTATGCTGCGGCAAAAGCGGGGGTCATCGGGTTTACAAAATCGATTGCCCAGGAAAATGCCAGCAAAGGGATTACGGCTAATGTCGTGGCGCCGGGATACATTGGAACTGAAATGGTGCGTGCGGTACCTGAGGAAATTCTCAACACTAAAATTATCTCTCAAATCCCTGTGGGACGATTGGGTGAGCCGGAAGAGATTGCGGATTGTGTTGTGTTTCTTGCCTCGGAAAAATCAGGTTTCGTAACCGGATCTACTCTCACGGCCAATGGCGGCCAATATATGGACTAGCTAAGGTTCGTTTATGCAAAGTTTATAATACCCGCTGTTTCAGCCCTCTACTGAAACAGCGGGTATTTTTGTCGAAGGTCTTTTTTGCGCCACATAATTTGGATAGACAGATCCTAATTCCTATCCCTTATTCTTTGGAGCTCTCGTCGCGATGATTTCTTACCCGGATTTGGTTATTTTTGACTGTGATGGCGTACTGGTTGATAGTGAGGTTCTGGCTTCACGGGTGGTATCCGAAACTCTGAGTGAATACGGGATTAATCTGAGTCCACAAGAGGTCGCGGACAAATTTGCGGGCTATACTGATGAAGCTATTCGACATTATTTTAGTACTACAATCGATTTTATCTTGCCTGATGACTTCGCACAGATAATTGAACAAACGACAATCGCTTATATACCGGATGAACTGAAGACACTTCCCTTTATCAAAGAGACGTTGAACAACCTCGCATACAGTTATTGTGTGGCTTCTAACAGCCGGACAGATCGTCTGGATTGCGCATTGGATTCGACAGGTTTGAAGGATTTCTTTCCGAAAGAAAGACGATTTAGTTCATCTCAGGTCAAAAATCCAAAGCCTGCACCTGATCTACATCTGTTTGCCTGTTCCAAAATGGGCATCTCTCCTGAACAGGCTCTTGTCATTGAGGATACATCAACCGGAGTGTTGGCTGCTGTCGCTGCGGGGATTTCTGTCATCGGTTTTACTGGCGCAGGACATATCATCGATAATAAGGCACAAGGACGTAAGTTGATAGACGCTGGCGCAGTCGCCGTATTTGATGACATGCGCCAGCTTTCGACAATGTTACGCGACTATTCAGCCGCTTGAATTATCGGGAGACCAACCGGGTTCGGCGAGCTCAAATCCCTCAAATTCAAAGGCGGGTGCAACAGTGCAGCCAACGAGTGCCCAGCCTTGTTCAGCACTGGCAGCTTGCCAGTGCTGTTTTGGAATAACAAACTGAGGCGTTTGTCCTGCCAGTACGTCCGGCCCCAAAGTGACCACTTTTTCTTCACTGCCACTGTGTGATTTGAGGATCAGTGGGCTACCCGCATACCAATGCCACATCTCAACCGCGTCAATCCGGTGCCAGTGTGAACTCTGACCCTTTTCCAGAAGAAAGAATATCGCGGTTTGATCTCCCCGACTTTCATTCCCCCGGCTTCCATCCTCAGTTTTGTGGCGATAGGTTTCTTTATACCAGCCGCCTTCAGGGTGGGGTTCAAGTTGAAGTTTATCGATTATCTCTTTGGCTGTCTGGCTCATGAATTTTAGCTTTTGTTTGATGTTGCTAGGCCCCTTCGGGAGGCGATGTTTTGACAAAGGAAGGACGAAGAGAGATTTCTTCAAACCACTTTGTTAAAGCGGGGCAATCTTTGCGCCAGTTTTCATCTGCGTATCTAAAGTCCAGATATCCAAGCGCGCAGGCGAGAGTGATTTCTCCGATTCCAAAAGTGGTTGCAAATTTGCCAGCTTGAAGAGCTGTCTCAAAAAAATGCAAAGTTTTGTTGATCTTCAGGCTTTGGCGTTTATGCCACTCGTCCCACTGCATATCAGCAGGGCGCTGGCGTCGCTCTACCGTGCGTTGGATGCTTGCATCCATGATGCCGTCTGCCAGGGCGTGGAAGTTACTACTCTGCCAACGAGCTTCCCCAGAGCGTGGAACCAGCGGGTTTTCTTCTGATAGACTGTCGAGATAGTCACAGATTACGGGGGAATCACAAAGAACAGTACCTTCACGAGTTGAGAGAGCAGGTACTTTACCGAGAGGGTTTTGTTCCCAGATCTCTGAATCTGTCGTGAATGTTGCCATCGGGACAACGTCGACTTCGTTTTCAAGACCCTTTTCCATCGCGACCATAAGGACTTTGCGGGCATAGGGGGATGTTGGCGAAAAGCAGAGGTGCATGGTCATTTTTTCGGTAAGCTCCGGTTTGGATTTGAAAATCGGGGGTTGAAGGTGATGCTGCGCCTAAAAATTATCTTTGCGCAAGCGAATTTCTTTGAAAACCTCGGCATCAGTAGCTGACATCATTCCGAGCTGTTTTCTTATCTGTGGATCATTAGGACGCAGGAAGGGATTGGTCTTAAACTCTTCATCCAAAGTACTTGGAACTGTTGGCTTATCTTCGCTGCGAAGTCTTCTTATTTCTGCCACACGCTTAAGCAGTGGCTGATTGTCGGGATCGATCGTTACAGCAAACTCTGCATTGGCCAAAGTGTATTCATGGGCGCAATAGACGATGGTTTCATTAGGTAGGGGAAGATACTGCTGTAACGACTGCCACATCATCTCGGGAGTACCTTCAAACAGGCGGCCACAGCCAAGGGCGAAAAGGCTGTCTCCAGGAAATAATATATTCGATTCTTCGAACCAATAGGCAATATGACCAAGAGTATGGCCGGGGACAAAAAACACTTTTGCTGTTTGTGAGCCAAATGTGAGGATGTCGCCACCATCCACGGTTTCATCAAGATGCTCGATCCTGTGATTGTCTTTTGTTGGTCCTGTAACCTTTGCCCCTGTCAAAGCTTTGATTTCGGCAACCCCATCAACATGATCATAGTGATGATGGGTCAGGATAATATCCGTTATTTGCCAGTTCAAGCGCTTGGCTTCGTTTAATACAGGCTCTGCTACGCCTGGGTCGATGACGGCTACAGCACCTGTTTTTTCATCGCGAAGAAGGTAGCAGTAATTGTCACTAAGAATGGGGATTTGTCTGACGTCAATCATGATCTTACTGATTCCGGTTAAAGGGCTACGATTTTAAAGTATCTTGATTATTGCCTTGGGCTTTTCATTTGTTTACGCAATATTAGCGCCCTATGTTTTAAAGATCGACTGCCGTTTACAAAAAAGTGAAGAAAGCGGCTTCAAATTGAGATCGAGAGCAGAATGTGGACTGACGTTGTTAATCTTCAGGAATTCTACAGCACCCGTTTAGGTGAAACCGCTGCACATGTAATCCGTGGGAATATTAGAGACCACTGGAATAACGTGAGGGGAAAATCAATCCTCGGACTTGGTTATACGACGCCTTATCTGACACAATTTGAGGACGAAGCTGAACGGGTTCTGGCTTTTATGCCTGCTTCGCAAGGTGTTTGCCATTGGCCAAGAGGGGGCCCTGGAAAAGTTTCTCTCGTGGATGAAACCATGTTACCTCTCCCTGAT
This sequence comes from Rhodospirillales bacterium 47_12_T64, assembly GCA_002162915.1. Classification (GTDB taxonomy): domain Bacteria; phylum Pseudomonadota; class Alphaproteobacteria; order Kiloniellales; family Kiloniellaceae; genus Kiloniella. Next base: position 4,096 of record MABB01000129.1, on the reverse strand, counting down.
TATTCTATCGATCGGGTATTACTGGTACACGGTCTGGAAAGTAGTGAATATCTTAGAGATATGTTACGTGAAATTTGGCGTGTCCTGACAAGTGATGGAAGGTTGCTGATTGTAACCCCTAATAGACGGGGTATATGGGCTCGTGTCGATAAAACGCCTTTTGGTTGGGGACATCCCTTCAGTCGCTCTCAGATCACACAGTTGCTAAACGACACTCTGTTTGTTCCTATAAGCACCAATCGCTCGCTTTATGTCCCACCCAGCCAGCGGCTCACCATATTGCAGGCAGCTTCAGCATGGGAGCGTATGGGGAAACGTTTTTTTCCAACCTTTGCAGGTGTTTTGACTGTTGAGGCTGGCAAGCAATTGTATGTACCGGGCACACCAAAAAAAGTATCAGGGCTGAGACGCCCGAGCCTGGCGAATGTACCACAGGCATTCCAGAAAAACTCCTGAGTGTTAGATACGCAAGAGATACGAGGTCTAGCCCTAGAGGCCAGCTACGGCTTTGTCGTTGACGCTATAGCTGGTTTAAGCTCGATCCAGAAGAAAGATTGCTTGCTGGCCGGTTAGGTTCGGCATGATGAGCTTTTTCTGTTGCCCTTTCTGGTCGAGAAAAAGAGTTTGGGCAATCTTGATGTTCATGTCTTTACACAAAGCAAAAAAATCATTGATGGTACAAAAATGAATGTTCGGGGTTTCGTACCACTGGAAAGCCAGTGACTTTGTTACGGGCATTCTTCCGGCAATTGACAAGCTTGCCCGAACACGCCAGTGACCAAAATTGGGGAAAGATACAATCGCACGTCGACCAATCCGAAGGAGTTCCTCTAGAACATGTTTGGGATTGTGAGTCGCCTGAATTGTTTGGCTGAGAATCGCGTAATCCACAGCATCGTTTGGATAGTATTGCAGATCAGTATCCGCATTGCCTTGTATGACGGATAGGCCACGCCCAACACAAAGGTTCACACCTTTTTGGGAAAGCTCTATACCCCGGCCGGAAACAGATTTGTTATGGGTGAGGTGGTCAAGCAAAGCACCGTCCCCACAACCGATGTCAAGAACCCGGCTATCGGGTTCTATGATTTCGGCAATCAGTTTAAGGTCGGTGCGCAAGGCAACATCTTTGTGTTTCATAATCTTAATCCCTCGCCCGCGCCTGTACCGGCACCTTGACCATTAAACCAGCGTTCAGCACAGCCTTTGATAAAGCCATCAACTGTTTCGTGGAAACCGGGTTCTTTTAATAAAAAGGCGTCGTGTCCTGCATCGCTTTGAACTTCGACAAAAGAGACGTCGGCAGCGACGGCGTTCAGTGCGTGGACAATCTCGCGGTTTGCAGAAGTTGGGAACAACCAGTCACTTGAAAAAGAGATGACGCAGAATCTAACTGGCGAATCCTTAAACGCATTCGCGAGCATACCGTTATGTTCCTCAGCGAGATCAAAATAATCCATTGCCCGAGTTATATAGAGATAGGAGTTGGCATCAAACCGCTCGACAAAGGTAAAGCCCTGGTGTCGCAGATAGCTCTCGACCTGAAAATCAGCATCAAAGCCATAGGTTAAATTCGTTCTGTCCTGAAGGCGTCGTCCAAATTTTCTGTGCAGCGCGGGTTCAGAAAGATAAGTGACGTGTGCAGTCATTCTGGCAACAGAAAGCCCGGCCCGGGGAACTTTATCCTCCTCGAGATAAGCGCCATGGCACCAGTTGGGATCAGCCATAATGGCTTGCCTGCCAACCTCATGAAAGGCGATGTTCTGCGCCGTATGGCGAGGGGCTGTTGCAATCGGGATCGCAGCAAAAACCATTTCGGGGTAACTGACGGCCCACTGCAGAACTTGCATGCCGCCCATAGAGCCACCGATGACACAAAATAATTTTTTGATGCCGAGGCTCTCAACAAGGCGTTTTTGTGCGCGGACCATGTCGCCAATAGTAATCACGGGAAAATTCAGGCCATAAGGCTTATTTGTTTTGGGGTCAACTGAAACGGGGCCTGTGGATCCCATGCAGCCACCGATGACGCTGCTGCAAATAACAAAGTATTTATCAGTGTCTACCGGTTTGCCTGGTCCAACCATCATTGCCCACCATCCAGGTTTTTGGGTAATGGGATGGGTTTCCGAAACAAACTGATCGCCTGTCAGGGCATGGCAGATGACAATGGCGTTGTTTTTCGCCGCGTTGAGTGTGCCGTAAGTCTGATAAGAAACTTCTATCGGGCCTAGTTCAATGCCACTATCCAAGGGCATGGGATCGTCAAACACGATCCGTTTGCCTGGAATAGTTACTGATTTATCTTGAATTTGAATTTCAAGAGAGTTGTCATCGGTCATTGTACTTGAGTAGCCTCAATCATAAGTCCTGAACGTACATTACAGCACATTGTAAATTACGAGCGTTTGCGTTCAGGTCGTTGCTAAATCGGACCGAAGCCCGTTTTTCAATAAAGGGTAATTTACAAGTGTCTATTTTGACATTGAAGATTGTTTTTATCCCTGAGGCGTCTTTCAATCAAGAAAGAACGAAAAGGGAAGGTATTAAGGAATCTTTCCTTTTACTTTTCAATCTGGCTATGTCTATCTCTTCATTGGATTTGAGGAACACAGGCTAGGCATCATGTCTGATACAGATAAACTCTCCGGTCTTCGAAAACAGATCGATGAGATTGATATACAGCTTCACGACTTGTTGATGAAACGGGCTGAAGTTGTACAGGCTATTGGTACCCAAAAGGGCGATGCGATTAGAAACTTGAGTGCAGGAAGAGAAGCTCAGGTTTTAAGGCGTATGGTCGAGCGTCATCGCGGAGAGTTACCTAAGTCTGCAATTGTCAGGTTCTGGCGTGAAATATTTGCAAGTGCGGCCCAGTTGGAAGGTGAACTTTCTGTTACCGTTCATGCGCCTGAAGGCGATAACAGGTTTTATGATTTATCCCGTGAGCACTTCGGGATGGAGACGCCAATTTCCAGTCGTCAGACGGTGATGAGTGTTTTGAGGGAAGTGACCGACGGTCAGGCAAGCGTTGGTGTTCTGCCGTTACCTCAAGGAGAGGAAAATCCGTGGTGGCTGGCCCTTGCTCAGGGTGAAGGCGCAACCAATACCAGAGTTATAGCACGGCTACCCTTTTTCAATACGGTAGGCTCGGATGGAACCGAGGCTGTTATTGTTGCTTCGAATGTGCAGGAAGAGACGGGAAGCGATCGTAGTTATGTGGTCGTAGAATCGTCTGAGCCACTTTCCCGTTCGACTTTAATTAAGTTGCTTGAAAAATCAGCTCTTAAGCCAATTAACATTCAAATCCACGCCCCAGACGACTCAGTCTGTTTGCAGCTGATTGAAGTGGATGATTATGTGGCACCAGGCGATGAGCGTCTGGTTCAACTAGCCGATCTTTCCGGCCAGCGGATTACGCATGCCTGGACGATCGGTGGCTATGCCGTTCCTTTGACGGACGCATAGCAAGTCGACAAAGCAGTCGATGTAATTTCAGTAAATAAGAGAGTTTTTAAAATGGCTTTAAAACCGCAACCCGGAATTATGGATGTTTCACCTTACATTGGTGGGGAATCCAAGGTTGAAGGCGTCGATCAGATTTGCCGCTTGGCTTCGAATGAAAACCCCCTTGGTGCTTCAGACGCAGCTAAAAAAGCTTATCATGTAATCGTCGACGATCTTCATCGATATCCGGACGGCGGCTCTTATTTACTCAGACAGGGTATCGCCAAAGCTGAGAACCTTGATGCGGATCGGATTGTTTGCGGTGCCGGCTCAGACGAACTACTCGGATTGTTAATTCGCGCATACGTCGGTATTGGTGATGAGATCGTTTATAACGAGCACGGATTTTTAATGTACCCTATCGGTGCCAAAACCGCGGGGGCGACACCAGTTAAAGCACCTGAAAAGGATCTGCGAATTGACGTGGATGCCATGCTTGCCGCGGTAACAGACAAAACAAAAATCGTATTCTTGGCCAATCCGAACAACCCCACGGGCAGCTATGTTTCTGAACCCGCGGTAACAGACAAAACAAAAATCGTATTCTTGGCCAATCCGAACAACCCCACGGGCAGCTATGTTTCTGAAC
>MABB01000115.1:19089-20148 GCA_002162915.1 Rhodospirillales bacterium 47_12_T64 | reverse complement strand
TTAGGCCACGCCCTATCATAACGTCATCGCAACCACTTATGGATCGACAACGCTGATAATCCTCTAAAGAGCAGATATCGCCGTTGGCTACGACGTTGATTTTTAAAGCTTCTCTAATGCGGGCGATCCATTCCCAATGGGCGGGTGGTTTATAGCCTTCAGCCTTGGTTCGGGCATGAACGCACACTTCAGATGCACCTGCATCCTGAATAGCGTAAGCGTTATCCAGAGCCAAAGATTTGTCTTCGTAACCCAACCTCATTTTTGCAGTTACAGGGATGTGTGCAGGTACGCCTTCACGCACTGCTTTTATGATCGAATGGATGAGTTCAGGTTCTTTGAGTAGGACGGACCCACCCTTGTTTCTATTAACCGTTTTGGAAGGACAGCCAAAGTTGAGGTCAATAGCCGGTGCGCCGAGCTTGACTGCAAGCAAAGCAGTTTCAGCCAAAACAGAAGGATTGCTTCCGAGAAGCTGAATAGTTACGGGTGTGCCTGATGTCGTGCATCCATTGTTGTGGAGTTCTGGTGCAAAGCGATAAAAGATTTTTGGCGGTAAAACTTGGTCGTTAACCCTGATAAACTCGGTCACACAGCGATCAACCCCACCAATAGAGGTCAGTATTTCACGTATTTGAGCATCGACGAGCCCCTCCATTGGGGCCAGGATTAACGTCACAATATTAGCTCTCAAATGTTGATGAAGAATCGACGATTATCCAAGGTAGCCGTCGTCTTGCAGTTATCAGGCGAGAGAGCTTTTAACGCCGTATGATGGCTTGAGTCAAAAAGGGTTCGACAAGAGCCGTCTCTTTTTGTCTGTTTAAGCTTCAAACTTATGATACGGGCCTGCCGTTGCGTACTCTGTTTAATTCTTTCAGGAGTAAATAGAGAGTATTCATATCGATCTGTCCGCTCGGAGTTGACCCGAGGTCATTTTGGGCTGCAGATATCGCAGTTTCAATATCTTGTGATGTGCTACTCAGATAACCCAAATCAACCAAGAGCCGTTGCACACTATTTTCTGGTATAGGGGAAACGTAGTTAAATCTTTTGGGT
>MABB01000115.1:11854-18956 GCA_002162915.1 Rhodospirillales bacterium 47_12_T64 | reverse complement strand
TTTTTTGAGTAGCAGATTGATTACATAAAGGGAAAAGGGTCTGTACGTGCTCCCATCCGCGTCGATATCCCGCCATCATGCTAAGATCGTGTGTCGTGACATGGTTTTTAACACCTGCCCAACCTGTGTGATCTCCCAAGGAAGAGGATAGACGGATCAAAGCCCAGTTGTTGAGCAAGGATTTCAGGCTCTTGTTTTGCGGGACAAAACCACGGGCGATTTGATAGCTGTCTGCTGGGGAGAAAATTGTCGAATTATCTCTTTGATAACCTGCAACAAAAACCATTTCCTTCGGGCGAAACCATCTGCCCTCGACCAGATCATAGAGGCAGGATGCCGGTGCGAGGACCTTCTTGCGGCCAACCATTACACCGTTGCAAAAATGACGTCCGGCGACATTGAGACGGCCGAGTGTGCTCCAGGGATATTCCCTTGCTTCAAGCAGAGCCATTCTGTTGTCGATGAGAAAGCCGGGGTTTTCTTCACTCGGACTTGAGGGGGTACTTTCTGTCGTGGACGGTTGCTGGGTGATAATTTGTTGTTTTGGTTGGGTACTGCAGCCAAGCAGAAGAACTGCCAGAACGAAAACCTTGAGAAAAAGTGAGAGATTATTGTCCGTCTTCACGTGGTTTTCCTCAATGCCGGGCGGTAAAGGTAAGTCAGGATGACAGCATAGAGGCTCGAGAGTTTTTCCGCTATTGAAGAATTTGAACAAAAGAAATGGGCTGCGGAAAACCGCAGCCCTAAGATACTGAAAGTGTTGAAGGCAGGGACGGTTTTTAGCTTAAGCTGCTTTCGACCGATCCAGGGCATAGCCCGCAGAACGCACGGTGCGAATAAGGTCAAGCTCGGTACCTTCGTTCAGAACCTTGCGAAGTCGCCTAATGTGAACGTCAACAGTACGAGGTTCCACATAAACATCGTGGCCCCAGACTGAATCCAAAAGTTGTTCCCGGCTGAATACACGGCCGGGGTTCTGCATAAGGTGACGTAGCAGTTTAAACTCGGTTGGGCCTAAATGAACTTCGCGCTCACCGCGATAGACTTTGTACGCGGCAAGATCCATGTTGATGTCTTCAAAGGCCAGAGCTTCGGTAACAGTTTCCGGCTTGCTCCGACGCATAAGGGCGCGAATACGGGCAATTAGCTCTGCGGGGGAAAACGGCTTGGTCATGTAATCATCGGCACCGGAATCAAGACCTCTGATCTTGTCAGTCTCTTCCCCGCGTGCGGTAAGCATGATGATCGGCACGCCTTTGGTTTCCGGCAAACGACGGAGCTGACGGCAAACCTCGATACCCGAGAGTAAAGGTAACATCCAGTCGAGTAAGATCAGATCTGGTGCTTCTTCCTTTGCTCTGAGCAAGGCTTCTTCGCCATCGTGTGCTTCGTTGACCCGAAAACCTTCTTTTTCAAGGTTGTAGCGGAGCAAGGTTGTCAATGCGATTTCATCTTCAATGATCAAAGCTAGGGGCTTCATGGAAAGGTCCTTTTTTTCCATTATATTATATCTCTACTTCGCCATCAGCGCTATCGGGTGATAGCACTTGAAAGGAGGTTCTGTCTCCTTTGGGGCGTTTGCCTTCCAGGCGTTCACCTGTCGACAGATAGTAAATTGTTTCAGCGATGTTGGTGGCATGGTCACCCATGCGTTCGATGTTCTTTGCAATAAACAGCATGTGAGTGCAGGCGCTGATATTCCTTGGATCTTCCATCATGTAAGTAAGCAATTCCCGGAATAAAGAGGTGTACATTTCATCAACCTCTTGATCGCGGTGCCAGACATCGATAGCGCGGTCTTTGTCCTGATTAGAGAAAGCGTCCAGGGTATCTTTAACGATTTCCTGAACCAGGCGAGACATACGCATGATGCTGGTCACGGACTTTTGTGGCGGCATCTGATTGATCGCAATGCTGCGCTTTGCGATATTTTTGGCGTAGTCTCCGATGCGTTCGAGGTCTGAAGAAATTTTCAAGGCCGATATTACAGCGCGCAGATCATTAGCCACTGGCTGGCGAAGCGCGATCAGTTGAATAACTGCTGATTCAAGCTCTTCTTCCAGGGCATCGATTTTGGCGTCTTCTGCACGTACCAGTTCAGCTTTTACACTGTCGCGTTGAACGAGTGCGTCGACAGCTTCAGACAATTGGTTTTCAGCCATACCGCCCATACGAATGATGATCTCGTGTATGGTGCGAAGTTCTTTATCAAAAGAGCTGACGATATGGTCTTGTGTGTCTTGCATGTCCATTATCCCTAACCAAAGCGTCCTGTGATATAACCCTGGGTGCGATCGTCCTGCGGGCTGGTGAAGAGTTTGTCAGTTTCACCGACTTCAACCAGTTCACCAAGATGAAAGAAAGCGGTCCGTTGGGAAACGCGTGCAGCCTGCTGCATGGAGTGAGTCACAATGACGATGGTGAATTTTTTACGTAACTCGTCGATGAGTTCTTCAATTTTAGCCGTGGCAATCGGATCGAGAGCAGAACAAGGTTCATCCATAAGGATAACTTCAGGATTGATTGCAATCGCGCGTGCGATACACAGACGTTGTTGCTGCCCGCCAGACAGACCTGTTCCAGGTTTATCCAGACGATCTTTCACTTCATCCCAAAGCCCTGCACGGCGAAGACTTTTTTCTACCCGTTCATCCAGCTCGTCCTTATTGTTTACAGTTCCGTGTATCCGGGGGCCGTAGGCAATGTTGTCATAGATCGATTTTGGGAAAGGATTTGGCTTTTGGAAAACCATTCCCACTCTTGCGCGAAGCAAAACGGGATCGAGGCCGGAATTATAGATATCAATTCCGTCCAGATTAATCCGGCCTTCAACCACACAGTTTTCGATGACGTCATTCATACGGTTCAAGCTGCGCAAGAAAGTTGATTTTCCACAACCGGAGGGGCCAATAAGAGAAGTTACTTCGTTGGCACCAACATCTAGATTGATGGATTTCAGAGCTTGGCTTTGACCATAAAACACGTTTACATCGCGGGCGATGATTTTGGGTTCGGCAGTGATTGGATCACTCATGGTGTTAAAATTTTGCATATCCATGGCGTAGGACATTCCTATTTTCCTTAAAACTTACCAGCGACGTTCAAAGCGTTTACGCAAGATGACTGCGATTGCGTTCATGACGATCAGGAAGGCCAGCAAAACCATAATGGCTGCTGATGTTTTTTCTACGAATCCCCGCTCCGGGCTATCTGCCCAAAGAAAAATCTGTACCGGGAGAACTGTTGCGGCATCGCCCATACTACTCGGAATATCAGCGATAAAGGCAACCATACCAATCATAAGTAAGGGAGCTGTCTCTCCCAGAGCCTGGGCCATGCCCAGAATCGTTCCTGTTAGAATACCGGGCATCGCGAGAGGGAGTACATGGTGAAACACCGTCTGCATACGGGAAGCACCGATACCAAGAGCTGCTTCGCGGATTGAAGGTGGCACAGCCTTGAGCGCGGCACGTGAAGCAATAATGATGGTTGGCAGGGTCATGAGAGCAAGCACCATCCCCCCTACAAGAGGGGCAGATCGAGGCAGACCGAAGAAGTTCAAGAATATTGCCAAACCAAGAAGACCAAAAACAATTGATGGTACAGCGGCAAGGTTGTTGATGTTGACCTCAATCAGGTCTGTCCATTTGTTTGTCGGTGCAAATTCTTCAAGATAGATGGCGGTTAGAACCCCGATTGGAAAGCAGAGAGCCAGAGTGATTGCCAGCGTATAGATAGAGCCGATTACAGCTCCTAAGATACCTGCTTCTTCAGGCTCTCTCGAATCACCGTTGGTAAAGAAATCCACGTTAAATTTCTTGATGATACGATCATCAGCCTCGAACGTATCGAGCCAGACAAGCTCTCTATCCTTGACTTTACGGTTACTTTCCGGGACATCCCGAGAGATGTAACCCTTAAAATAACTATCAACGTCGTCGGATGCTTTTACAGCGATGGTTGCTGTTGTGCCGACAAGTTTAGGATTATCAAGGACCGCATCACGGACGTCAAAATCAGATGCTGTCCCAAGAATTCCATAGAGCTGGCGTTTTTCACGACGCCCCTCGATGCCCGGGAACTGTTCCCGAAGGGCATCACGAAGAAGCCCCTTGTAACTTGCGGCAGCGAGGTCCTCGATCCTGTTGGTTCCTTTTGGGTCTATTGTCTCTGTATCCAAACGTACATCGATGAGAATGTACGTTTGCTCAAAGGCTGTGTAGCCTTTGGAAATTATAGAACTCAGCAGCAGACAAAGAACCATGATCGCTGTTAACACAGCGGCTAAGCCATAGAGACGAAAGCGTGTTTCGGCGGCATTGCGTTTCTTTAGGAGCGCTGGGCTAATCACTAGGGGATCAGTTTTGAGATACGGCGTGTTATCAGTCATATTTTTCACGGTATTTACGGACCACTTTGAGAGCCACGACATTCATGGCAAGCGTAACAACAAAGAGCAATAGACCGAGGGCAAAAGCCGCAAGGGTTTTTGCGCTGTCGAATTCTTGATCGCCGACGAGCAATGTAACAATTTGTACTGTTACTGTCGTGACGGCTTCCAGCGGGTTAGCTGTAAGGTTTGCTGCGAGACCAGCTGCCATAACCACAATCATGGTTTCACCGATAGCACGGCTCATGGCAAGAAGGACGGCACCGACAATACCAGGGAGTGCCGCGGGGATAATTACTTTGGTGATGGTTTCTGACTTGGTCGCCCCCATCGCATAGGATGCATCGCGAAGCGATTGTGGCACAGAGTTCATTACATCGTCGGACAGCGATGAAATGAAGGGAATAATCATAATGCCCATAACAGCACCTGCGGCGAGCGCTGATTCGGATGAAACCTCAAGGCCTAGCATTGTACCTGTATTGCGGAAAAATGGTGCCACAGTCAGTGCAGCAAAGAAGCCGTACACGACGGTTGGGATACCTGCGAGAATTTCCAGGATTGGTTTGGCAAAGGCTCTGAACGTCTTGCCTGCATATTCTGACATGTAGATCGCGGACATGAGGCCAACTGGAATAGCGATAACCATACAGATGAAGGTAATCAGCATCGTTCCAGCAAAGAGCGGGATGGCACCGAATGAACCTGATCCACCGACCTGGTCACTTCTCAAGGCTGTTTGAGGGCTCCAGTGTGTTCCAAAAATAAAGTCAAAAAATGGAACCTTATCGAAAAACCGTAAGGTTTCGAAAATCAGTGAAAGAACAATGCCCAAGGTCGTTAGAATGGCGATAAGGGAAGAAACCATCATGACAACCGAGATGACTTTTTCCACCTTGTTCCGCGCCCGAAGGTTGGGGCTGATCTTTCTAAGGCTGCCAAAAAGAGTGGCTAGAGAAACTGAAATCGCGACAACAGCCATTGCGAAATAGCTGATCTGTCTGAAAAGTTTATAATTCTCTGTAGCTTCCAGAATTGATGTATCTGGATTACGACTGAGAATGCCACCGGACGCTAGGTTGATGACATCGTTTACAGCAAGAGCTAACCGATCAGAAGAGAGAGATGTGCTGGCATCTTTGAGTTGAGATTTTATCAACATCTCGGCAATCTGTGGCTCAAAAACCATCCAGCCGATCATGATAAGTAAACTGGGCAATCCACACCATATGGCCGTATAGAGACCATAGTATGGTAGCCTGGAGTGAAGGGGTTGATCTGATTGACCAGATAACGCAACTGCACGCCCTTTTCCCAGGATAAACCCCAGTACTGCGAGAAAAAGCAAAGCGAAAAAAAGAGCCAACTGTTCCATTTGTTTACATACCCGAAAGGGAACCCACGTATTATTATTAACTTGTTTTATCAGAAACTGACGACCTGTAAGCAAGCCGCCAGTGTTCCGATAGTTTCTTGAAACTTACATGCTTAGTGACTGAAGGCCACGGGCAGAGTTTTTAACCTGCTCACGATCAGCAGCAGGCAGTGGGATAAGACCTTTGTCGGCAAGGTAACCCTCATCACCCCAAGCATCTTCGCTTGTGAACGCTTTAACGAATTCTTCGATGCCAGGTACGGAACCAACGTGCTCTTTTTTAACGTAGAAGTAGAGCGAGCGGGATACGCCATAGTCGCCAGCAGCGATGTTATCAAAAGTTGGCTCGGCACCTTCAACGATTGAACCCTGGATTTTGTCAGCATTCTGATCAAGGAAGCTGAAACCGAAGATACCAACTGCTTTTGGATTGGCTTCAAGTTTCTGAATGATCAGGTTGTCGTTTTCACCAGCTTCAACATAAGCACCGTCTTCACGAATAGTGTGAGCGATAACTTTGAAGGCTTTTTTGTCACTCTTACGAAGTGCTTTCAGGCTTTCAAATTTCTTGGCACCGCCTTCCATGGCAAGCTCAACGAAGGCATCGCGCGTACCGGATGTCGGGGGAGGACCAAGAACTTCGATCTTGCTGTTTGGCAAGCTTTTGTCGATATCGCTCCATTTTGTGTATGGGTTATCAACTAGTTTGCCATCAACAGGAACCTGCTTGGCAAGTGCCATGAAGATTTGTTTTTTGGTAAGGGTCAAACGAGGACTCTGTTTGGAGTTAGCAAGAACGATACCATCAAAACCGATTTTAACTTCTGTAATGGAAACACCGTTTTTAGTGCATTTTTCATATTCAGAAGATTTAATGCGACGAGAAGCATTGGTGATGTCTGGATGCTCAACACCAACACCTGCGCAGAAAAGTTTCATGCCGCCGCCGGAACCGGTGCTTTCAACGACTGGAGTTTTGAAGCCAGTTGTTTTACCGAAAGTTTCGGCCACTGTTGTAGAGAATGGGAAAACTGTTGAAGAACCGACGATGCGGATCTGGTCGCGTGCCTGAGCGGCGCCAGCTACTGCCATCATCATTCCAGCAAGTGCTGTCGCAGTGAGAACTTTTTTGATCACGTTCGTATCTCCGCTATATAGCGTTATTAAAAAACCTCAATTACGCACGCCCCGATTTTTCCGGCACTCCCTTTTTGCTAACTTGTTTTTAAGTTGCAGGAGTTTTCATGCGCTGTCGATCATTCGACGGGGCAAAATATATCGAGCAACAGCGATACTTCTGTGACTCTACTGTGACAGTTTTGTTACCTGTTCAGCGA
>MABB01000115.1:0-11713 GCA_002162915.1 Rhodospirillales bacterium 47_12_T64 | reverse complement strand
ATTTCTCAAAAGCCCAGTTTGTCGCTTTCCAGTTTGTAACTTCCAGGCAAAGCAGGTTTATTTTCAGTTATCACAGCTTGAGGCAAATAGACGGTAAAGGTCGAGCCTCTGCCGACTTCGCTGTCAATGGTCAGAACGCCACGGTGTCTATTCACGATGTGCTTTACAATTGCGAGCCCTAAACCGGTGCCACCCAGTTGACGAGATCTGGCAGGGTCAACGCGGTAGAAACGTTCGGTTAAGCGTGGAAGATGTTCGCGGGAAATGCCGTCACCTTGATCGATAACAGATATTGCGAATGAGGGTCTGCCCAATCGCCGCATACCCTGACTGCCGGGGCCGTAGGATTTGCAGCGAATTGTCACCGTTGTTCCGCTATGACCGTACTTGATAGCGTTCTCCAGCAAGTTTTGGAATACTTGTGTCAGGGCTTCGTTGTCACCGAGAACGGGGATGACGTCATCCATATCACGTCTAATGGTGATTTTCTTGGTTTCGATTTGAGTGTGCAGGCTTTCGATTATTGTTGTGATTGCCTCATTAAGATCTGTAACGCTTGTTGGCAGTGTGTGTTCTAGCAATTCAATTTTAGAAAGTGTTAGCAGATCTGATACCAATCTCGACATACGCTCAGCCTGATCTTGCATAATTTTCAAAAACCGCTGTTGTGCATCGGGATCGTCTTTGGCCGGACCCTTCAGTGTTTCGATAAATCCCATGAGGCTGGCCAAGGGAGTTTTTAACTCGTGGCTCACATTGGCGACAAAATCGCCTCGCATTTGCTCAACTCTCTTTGCCGAAGTCAGATCATGTAAACTGACAATAATCTTTGTGCCGTCCCAGGTCTGTTCGCTCATGCGTGTAATACGTGCTTGCAGGTAGCGTTCAACTCTGCCGTGGATTTTGAAATCAACAACGCGGGAAATATCTTTGCTGCTGTGTTCAACGTCATCAATAGTATTCAAGATAGATGGATTGCGAAGTATGGTAGAGAGTTCTTTTTCTGCAAGAGTATCTTCAAATATTGTTTCTGCTGCAGGATTCCCCCGGATAATCTTTCGTTTGCTCCCAAGCATAATCAGAGGATCGGGAAGAGACTTTAAAATAGCCTCGTTCCCTTCTGTGACAGCCTCTAGTTGGCGTCGGTACTGTTGACGCTCCTGGGCCATACGCGAAAGAGTAATGTTTAGTTCGGGGTAGAGAAAGCTACCAACGGCTGATGGCGATTCCGGTAAGGCGTCCTTGCCTTTTAACTGGCGAAGGGCCGTAATGTATTCTTTAAGGCGTTCAACGTGATTATAGTGGCTGCTGAGAATATATCCGGTACCGATGAGGATAATAACGCCGGCCACGATGGCGGCCTGCCAAGGTACCAAGTGAAGAATAACCAAAGCAAAAAGCACTGCAACGCTTGGAGAGGCAAGGATGAGTGACGACGTAAACAGTCGATTATATTTATCCTGTCGAACTGGCATAATGACCCGAATATGTTAGCAAGGAGCGGCTCGTTTCAGCGCCGCCAATTACGATATACTTAGCCTGCCTTCATGACAGTTTGAAGACTAATATAAAGTTTGTTTGATATCAATATCTTACGAAATTTAAAATCTAAAAATCATTGCCTGTTTCACAAAACGGTAAAGAAAAATCCGGGATCTATTCAAATCCCGGATCTATTCAAATCATAGAATTGGTTACCCTATTTCATTTGTTGCTGATTCGTATGCACCAAGAGCAGCCATTGTGACGAGATCAGTAACGGTGGCACCCATGGGAACAATCTGCACAGGTTTTTCCAGACCAACCAGCATTGGGCCGATTACGGCAGTGCTTCCACCAACTTTTTGGATAAGCTTGGTTGTGATGTTGGCCGAATGTAATGCTGGCATAATCAGAATGTTCGCAGGTCCTGTCAGGCGAGAGAACGGGAACAGTCGTTTTTGCAGATCAAAATCCAAAGCCAGGTTGGCCTGCATTTCGCCTTCGTACTCGAACTCAACGTTCATCGTATCCAGGACAGAGACTGCCTTGCGAATTCTGGTTGTTGTCTCTCTTGTCGGATTACCAAAGTTTGAGAAGCTCAAGAAGGCGACCCGGGGTTCGTAGCCCATAGCCTGCACGTGTGAGGCAGCCTGTACTGCAATGTCTGCGAGCTGCTCGGATGATGGAACTTCGTTCACGGAGGTATCCGCAACAAAAATTGCTTTACCATCGATGATCATCATCGACATTCCCATGGCGCGTCTGCCGGGTTTGCAATTAATTGCCCGCATAGCGTCGTCCAATGAGACAGCAAAGCTTCTTGTTAGTCCTGTGACCATTGCATCGGCAACACCATCTGTCACCAAACAAGAGGCGAAGATGTTACGGTTTTGGTTCACCATGCGCTGGCAATCTCTGTAGAGCTTACCTTTGCGTTGAAGGCGACTATAGATGTAGTCGGTATAGCGTTCTCGGTGTTCTGAAATACTGGCGTTATGAATTTCGATGAAGTCACCACTAACACCTATGTTTTTCATGGTGTTTTTGATGGTTTCTTCACGCCCAACAAGAAGAGGAGTCCCGTAGCCAGCATTGTAAAATGCAACCGCAGCCCGGATTGCGGCTTCTTCTTCCCCTTCAGCAAAGACGACCCTTTTGGGATGGCTCCGTACTTTTTGTGCAATACGCATGAAGGTGGTCGCGCCGGGATCAAGGCGTGCAGAAAGTTCAAGTTCATAGGCATCCAGGTCTTCGATATTTTTACCGGCGACACCACTTTCCATCGCAGCCTCTGCAACCGCACGGGGGATTACAGCGACGAGACGAGGATCAAAAGGCGCTGGGATAATATAATCTTTACCGTATCTAAGTTTCCGGCCTGCATATGCTTTTCCGACTTCGTCAGGGACGTCTTCTCGAGCCAATTTGGCGAGAGCCTTGGCCGCAGCGACCTTCATTTCCATATTTATGCTAGAAGCACGTACATCTAAAGCGCCACGGAATATGTAGGGAAAGCCGAGGACATTGTTAACCTGGTTCGGGTAGTCAGAACGACCCGTTGCCACGATTGCATCATTCCGGAGTTCTGCGACTTCTTCAGGTGTGATCTCAGGATCGGGATTGGCCATGGCAAAAATTATTGGATTCGGTGCCATGCTTGTTATCATCTCGGGCGTAAAAGCCCCCTTGACGGACAAGCCAAGGACCGCATCAGCGTTTTTCATTGCGTCTGAGAGGGTTCGATTATCAGTGGGTACAGCATGTGCTGATTTCCACTGGTTCATACCTGCTTCGCGGCCCTGATAGATAACCCCCTTGGTGTCACATAACAGAATGTTTTCGTGAGGAACGCCAAGGGCCTTGATAAGTTCTGTACAGGCTATTCCAGCTGAGCCCGCACCATTAACCACCATTTTGATATCTTTAATATTTTTTCCTGTGATATCGAGCGCGCTTATCAAGCCTGCAGCTGCGATAATGGCTGTGCCATGCTGATCATCGTGAAAGACCGGTATATCCAGAAGTTCTTGTAATCGCTGCTCGATAATAAAGCATTCGGGTGCTTTGATGTCTTCCAGGTTGATTCCACCAAAGGACTTGCCCAGATACCGTACACAATTAACAAATTCATCAACACTCTCTGTGTCGACTTCAAGGTCAATTCCGTCAACGTCTGCAAAGCGCTTGAAAAGGACAGCCTTTCCTTCCATGACGGGCTTCGATGCGAGAGCACCAAGATTGCCCAGGCCTAATACGGCAGTGCCGTTAGAGATGACAGCAACGAGATTACCTTTTGCGGTATAATCATACGCGGCGGCAGGGTTTTTTTCTATTTCCAAGCAAGGTACCGCGACGCCGGGAGAATAGGCGAGCGAGAGATCTCTTTGTGTTGTCAGAGGTTTGGTTGCTTTGATTTCTAGTTTACCGGGACGTCCCGAGGCATGAAAATCCAGCGCTTCTGCGTCAGTAGTCCGGGAATTGTGCTTAGGCACGGTTTCTCTCCGCTGTTAAAAATTGTCGTTATCTAGGTGATTTAGGTCTGTAATTGGTATGAAATAAACCTGTTGAGTGGTTCTTGGGGCTATATTGCATTGCGGAAAAGCTATTGGGAAGGTTAATTGTTCAAAAATGTCCGAATATTATGACTTAGAAGCTAATTATATTAGTCAAAGCAGTGTTTGTGGGGATTGTAGGTAATAATGGGACAGTATTTTGAGTAATGTTTGATCAAGCTTGAGGATCATCCTTCATTGCAATTCTAATAAACAGAAATCGGCTTTAATTAGGGGCTGATTAAGAAAATATGAAATAAGATATTCCTATTATCTTTCAGATAAATCCTCAAAAGGCTTTTCAGAGGACTTATCGGTTTATTAAATACTCCTTTATTTGGAAGTATTTTAAGTATTAGGAAATATGTTAGGGGAAATCCTATTTTAAGGCGAGACAATGTGAGCGTGGCTATTTCGTGAAGTATTTAGATGCTTAGACCGGTTAAGACTATAAATGCCAAGCTGCTGTATCTAATCGTGCCAGCTGTCTTTCTTGTTTCGATGTTCGAATCTTTTATCGACAGTTATCTGGATTATGAAGAACAGCAGGAAATGGTCACCGAGCAGTGGCAGAACCTTGCAACGACGCAGGCTAATGTAGTTTCAGGATATTTATGGAACTTTGATCTGGAGGCAATAGGCTCACACCTTGAAAGCTTGGTGGAATTTTCTGAAGTCTACAGTGCCAAAGTTTATGATGAAAAAGACAATTTGATTTCGAGCGCAGGTACTGAAGAGAGCATCTCTTTGGTACAGCAGAGCCTTACTTTAGACATTGTCTATCAGGATCCTTTTGTAAACCGTCGGATCGGAAAGTTTGTTCTGGTTGTTGCGCATACCGATATCATGAGCAAATTACAAAATAGTTTTCTGGAAGAGATTCCCGAAAACATTTTTATGGTTCTTTGCTTGATGGCGATAATTATATTTGCAACCCGTCGGTTTGTACTCAAGCCAATGAAAGACCTGAGCCAGGGTTTCTCTACTTTTGATCAGAAAAATTTACGACACAAAATTCCCGTTAAATCGACCGATGAAGTAGGTGAGTTGATCGATGGTTATAACCGTATGATTGATAAGTTGGAGCAACACGAAAAGCAGCAACTTGTCTATGTGCAGGGCCTGGAAGCCGCTAATCGGGCGAAAACATATTTCCTGGCCAACATGAGTCACGAACTTCGTACTCCGCTCAATGCCATCCTCGGATTTTCAGAAATGATAAAGTACGAGATGTTGGGCAAGATAGATGAGCCGCGATATCGGGGTTACGCAGATGATATTTATAGTAGCGGAGCGTTACTTCTTGAAATCATTAATGATATTCTTGATATGTCGAAGATTGAAGCGGGAGAATTAAATCTTCAGGAAGAAGTTGTCGACTTGAGAGAAGTTACAGCCTCTTGTTTCAAAATTATTAATGGTCGGGCAGAGCGCAATCGGATTACATTGAAATCTGAAATTACAAAGGAATGCCCTTATCTTTTCGGGGATGATACCAGATTGAGGCAGCTCTTGTTGAATCTCTTAAGTAATTCCGTAAAGTTCACGCCCGAAGGTGGTCAGGTTGTTTTATCTGCAAAGGTAAATGAGAAATTCCAAATAGAGATCGCTGTTGAAGATAACGGGATTGGGATTCCGGATAAGAAAATCCAGGAAGTATTGAAACCCTTTATTCAGGTTGATAGTCATTTGACCCGCCAACATGAAGGAACCGGGCTGGGTTTACCTCTTTCTAAAACACTGATGGAATTACACGACGGGGAATTGATACTCGAAAGCAAACTTAATCAAGGAACCAAGGTTACCATGATCTTCCCTGCGGAACGGACCAGAGAAATCCCGAAACGGACTGTAAATTAGGTTAAAAAAAGATCACCACTTTTAGGAAGGGTTCACTTTGCGAGGGTTGATGACTGTGTTAGCTTCTAGGTCCAGTTTTCTTCTTTGTAGAGTATATCTTTTCCGTGACCGAAACGACACCCATTCCACCGCGCGCTGAAGAACAGGTTCTGTCTGATTCACAGCCGAATGTTAATCCAAATATTAATCCAAATGTTAATATTGAATCTACTGGACTTAAGCCGTCCGGAGCCAAGCCTCCAGTGTCTAAATCTTCTGTGTCAAAGTTTTCTGATCTCTCTAAAAAGAGTGTTGAAAAAGTGACACCTATGATGGTGCAATATCTTGAAATTAAAGAAGATCATCCTGATTCTTTGTTGTTTTATCGCATGGGTGATTTTTACGAGCTTTTTTTTCAAGATGCTGTTGATGCCTCTCAAGCACTGGACATTACCCTAACCAAGCGCGGACACCACAAGGGTGCTGATATCCCGATGTGCGGCGTTCCATTCCATGCTGCCGATGGTTATTTGTCACGGCTGATTCGCAAGGGTTTCAAGGTCGCAATATGCGAGCAGTTGGAAAACCCTGCGGAAGCAAAGAAACGTGGGCCGAAATCTGTTGTTAAAAGAGGGGTTGTTCGCCTTGTCACACCGGGGACGATCACCGAAGACGAGCTTTTGGATGCGCGAAGCCACAACTATTTAGCGGCCTTTACCGATGCGGCTGGTGATTACGGGCTGTCCTGGCTTGATATGTCGACGGGTGATTTTTATACCCAACCTATCCAAGCAAACGCGGATAATCTGGCGGGGGCTCTCCTTGGGGCCTTGGCAAGATTGAACCCGGGAGAGCTCCTTGTTCCTGAGCGCTTGTTCTTGCGTGAAGAACTGTCAGATATTATCAGCGAATGGCGTTCCACCATCTCACCTCTTCCCTCCTCACGGTTCGATAGTGAAAATGCACGCCGCCGCCTTGAAGAGGTTTTTTCTATCAAGGCGCTGGATGCCTTTGGTGAATTCTCTCGTGCAGAGGTTTCTGCAGCGGGCTCTTTGCTGGACTATGTTGAGCTGACGCAAAAAGGTAAACTTCCACGCCTGTCGTCGCCCAAAAGGGTTCGTTCTGGCGCCGTTATGGAAATCGATGCGGCGACCCGGCGAAATCTTGAGTTAACCGAGTCCTTGACTGGAGGGCGAAAGGGGAGCCTGCTTGCAACGATTGATCGGACTGTAACCGGGGCAGGTGCCCGGATGCTGGGCGCTCGTCTGGCGGCACCTTTGACAGCACCCGACGCTATCGCAAGGCGGTTGGACATGGTGTCTTGGTTGATCCAGGAAGATGGCCGCCGCATTGATCTTCGTGCAAGCCTTCGACAGTGCCCGGATATCGAACGCGGGCTCTCTCGCTTGACTGTGGGGCGAGGTGGGCCGAGAGACTTGGCTGGCATACGGGATGCCTTGCGTGAAGCCGGGCGCTTGAAATTGCTTTTATCCAACGCTCATCCAGATCAGGTTCCGGCAGGTATTAATAAATGTGTAGAAGGTTTAGGCGATCACAGTACGTTATGTGACACTCTGCAATCTGCCTTGCTTGAGGATTTACCTCTCCTCGCCAGAGATGGCGGCTTTATTGCCAATGGGTATGCGCCTGAGCTGGATGAATTCAAACAGTTACGTGATGACAGTCGAAAACTGATTGCTGGACTACAGGCTGATTACGCTGAAAAAACCGGTGTGAGCACGCTGAAAGTTAAGCACAATAATGTTCTTGGCTATTTTATCGAAGTCAGCCCGACCAATGCTTCGAAGGTTAATACCGACGCAGATTCGGAATTTATCCATCGTCAGACCCTCGCGTCGGCCATGCGATTTACCACAGTTGAACTCTCTGACCTTGAGCAGAAAATTTCAGGAGCAGCGGGCAAGGCTTTGGCTATTGAGCTGGAACTTTATGAGAAGCTTGTCGCCGAGGTCACAAGTCAGGCGGAAGGTGTGGCTTTAGTGGCTCAGACACTTGCCGAACTGGATGTGACGTCCTCTTTGGCAGAACTTGCTATTTCAGAGCGTTGGAACCGACCAAAAATTGATGAGAGCTTGTCATTTGATATCATCGGGGGGCGTCATCCTGTGGTCGAGGCCGCGCTGGCCAAAACTTCTGAAGGTCCTTTTGTTGCCAATAATTGTACACTGGAAGAGCAGCAGCGACTGTGGCTGATTACAGGCCCGAACATGGCTGGTAAGTCGACCTTTTTACGTCAGAATGCTCTGATTACAGTATTGGCTCAAATGGGATCTTACGTCCCGGCTGAAGCTGCTCATATAGGGACGGTGGATCGCCTGTTTAGCCGTGTTGGTGCTGCGGATGATCTTGCGCGTGGGCGGTCGACTTTTATGGTTGAAATGGTTGAAACTGCAGTCATTCTCAATCAGTCGACAGAGAGATCTCTGGTTATACTGGATGAAATTGGTCGCGGTACGGCGACTTATGATGGTCTTTCTATCGCATGGGCTTGTGTTGAGCATCTGCATGAAGCGAATAAGTCTCGTGCTCTTTTTGCTACGCACTATCATGAGCTGACAAGTTTAACTTCCAAACTTTCATCGATGTCTTGCCATTCTATGCGGGTTAAAGAGTGGCAAGGAGAAGTTGTATTCTTGCACGAAGTGACTTCAGGAGCGGCAGACCGTTCCTATGGTATACACGTGGCCAAGTTAGCCGGGCTTCCTGTTTCTGCTGTCACCCGTGCTGAACAGGTATTGGAAAATCTGGAGAAAGACGGGCAAGCGAGCAATTTAGCGCATCTTGCCGAGGACTTGCCACTATTTGCTCACTTGCCAACATCCGATGCTGCTGCAGAGGATAGTATCCATGGTGTTTCTCAGGTTGATTTGCGTCTTAAGGAAGTCAATCTGGATGATCTGTCACCACGCCAGGCACTGGATTTGCTCTATGAATTAAAAGCGATGGAGGAATAAACAGGGCTTTAGCAATAAAGCAATCTGGAATACTGATTTAAAAGAAGCTGGTATGGCTGGATAATCTAGCGAAGTGTTCAACCAGATTATAATATCAGGTCTATATGAATTCCTTCATTGTACTGATGATCGGAACTCATTAAGGGAAAGATAATAGCTCCAGAAAAAGCAGGAATGCATGCCGATAACATCTCTCGATTACGCCTATGATCAAGACGTTAAGAATAAGAGCGCCATATTTTCGGCAATCGAACTCGAAGGGAAAATAGCCCTTATCTGTGCTAAAAAGAAAACAGCACAGGCAAAGCGCAACGAGGTTCTTGCTTTGCTGCGAGCTGCGTTGGATGGTGGTCGAGCAGAGGTTCGAAAACGGTTTGATGAAAAAGCATCCGGCACAATGGTGGTTCGGGCAAACTGCTTTCTCGTTGATCAAATACTGAAACTTGTCTTTCGTTTCGTTGATGAAGAGCTCTACCCGGTTGGGGTGCCTTCTAAAGGAGAGAGCTTTACGGTTGTTGCCGTAGGAGGCTACGGACGTGGAGAGTTGGCACCTCAGTCCGATGTCGACCTTCTTTTTCTTTTACCCTACAAAAAAGTGCCCAGAACCGAGCAGGTAGTGGAAGCCATGCTCTATTTTCTCTGGGATTTAAATTTTAAGGTGGGT
Organism: Rhodospirillales bacterium 47_12_T64; assembly: GCA_002162915.1. Classification (GTDB taxonomy): domain Bacteria; phylum Pseudomonadota; class Alphaproteobacteria; order Kiloniellales; family Kiloniellaceae; genus Kiloniella. The sequence goes on along the minus strand of MABB01000115.1, from coordinate 2,201 downwards.
CATTCTGTACGGAACGTCAAAGAGTGCATTCGGAGCTCCCAATCCGACTTAACAATAAAGACTTCAATTCTGGAGGCCCGCTTTCTCTGTGGAGAGCTTTCTCTCTTCACAAAGTTGCGTAAAACATACGACCGGGTCGTTCGCTCTGGACATGGGGCCTCTTTTATCGAGCAAAAGCTTGCTGAGCGGAGCGAGCGACATAAAAAAGTTGGGGGATCCCGCTATACGCTAGAGCCAAACATCAAAGAGGGAAAGGGCGGGCTTCGAGACCTGCACACCCTGTTTTGGATCGCGAAGTTTATCTATCAGGTTGACGATATTTCAAGCCTGATTGAAAAGGGAATATTCACGCGTCAGGAAGTCCGCCAGTTTGAAAAGGCCCAGGCATTTCTCTGGTCCTTACGCTGCGCCTTGCACTATCTGACCAATCGTCCGGAAGAACGTATTTCCTTTGACGTTCAGATCGAACTTGCGGACTGGATGCACTACAAGGATCATGCGGGAACCAAGGGCGTTGAGCGTATGATGAAGCACTACTTCATTATCGCGAAGGCTGTTGGGGGGTTAACACGGATCTTTTGCGCCACTCTTGAGGCTGAGCACAATCGACGTTCCGGGTTTCGTCTGCCGCTTCCTTTTCTCAAACGCCGTCGAGCGGTGGAAAAATTCAGGCTTGAGGGGGATCGTCTCACCTTTAAGGCCGACGATTCTATCGAGAAATCGCCTATTGAAATGCTGCGTATCTTTCACGTAGCACAAAAACATGACCTTGATATTCATCCTGCGGCTCTTCGAAAGATCACTCAGAGCTTACGGTTGATTAAAAAAGAACTTCGGGAAAATGAAGCCGCGAGCCGTTTATTTCTTAGTATCCTGACTTCGCCCAAAGATCCCGAAAAAGCATTGCGCCGCCTCAATGAATCCGGTGTTCTTTCCCGTTTCATTCCTGATTTTGGCAAAGTATCAGCCTTGATGCAGTTCAATATGTATCATCACTATACCGTTGATGAACATACGTTGTTTGCGGTTGGTATATTACATCAGATTGAAAAAGGATTACTCAAAAAAGAAGCCCCAATTGCAAGTGAAGTCGTTCATAAAGTGCTTTCTCGTAAGGTTCTCTATGTTGCGGTGTTCTTGCACGACATTGCCAAGGGACGCAAAGGTGATCACTCTGTAGAAGGGGCTAAAATAGCCCTGCGAGTTTGCCCGCGTATGGGGTTGACGCCGGAGGAGACTGAAACCGTATCCTGGCTGGTGAGGTATCATCTCACCATGAGTGAAACGGCGTTCTCTCGTGATATTGACGATCCGAAAACCATTCATGATTTCTCTGAAATCGTCCAGTCGCCCGAACGGCTGCGCTTGCTGCTGATTTTGACCGTTGCTGACATTCGCGCGGTTGGGCCAAATGTTTGGAATGCGTGGAAAGCGGCTCTTCTCAGGGATCTTTACTGGAGAACCGAAGAACTATTGTCCGGCGGGCTCGCAGCCGAGGGTCAGGAACGCAGAGTGCAGGTCGCCTGGGAGGAGTTGACAAAAACTCTATCGCACTGGCCGCCTCAAGATATTGCTCAACACCTTGAACGAGGGACAGTTTCCTATTGGATTTCAACTGATAGTGAAACTCAGGAGCGTCATGCGGAGTTGGTCAACAAGGCTGAAAAAGACAAATCCCCCTACACTGCGGAGATTCGCGTCGATTATTATCGCCAAGTAACAGAGGTTACAATCTATGCTGCCGATCACCCTGGGCTTTTTAGCCGTGTCGCGGGCGCCCTGGCTGTATCAGGGGCATCTATTGAAGGGGCAACTATTCACACTTTACGCAATGGTATGGCGCTGGACAGTTTTTATATCGCGGATGCACACAGCAAGGGATTGATAAAAGAGCCAGAACGGCTTGAGATGATCGAAACCGCAATTGAACAATCCCTCACGGGCGAGCTAAAGGCTGCGAAGTTACTGAAAAATTTACCAACCCGGTTACCAAGCAGGGTGCTTAAAGCGCTGAAGGTCAAGCCACGTGTACTGATCGATAACAAAGCGAGTGCGAGCTATACTGTCATTGAGGTTAACGGACAGGATCGACCAGGTTTGCTTTATCACTTGACGCAGGCCCTCACCAAGCTGGGATTACTTGTTCATTCAGCGCGTATCGCGACCTACGGCATAAGAGCGGTTGATGTATTTTATGTACA
>MABB01000024.1 GCA_002162915.1 Rhodospirillales bacterium 47_12_T64 | reverse complement strand
GGTTTCTGGATACGGATGACCAATGGCAATTACGATACCGTTTTTCCGCGCATACCGCTCGACCACTGCCAACTGACTGGTGATGGCTGAAAGACTAATTTCATTATCAATAAAAACGTCCCTGTTCCCTGCGGGCATATTGCGGGCTTTCGCCAGTCGGTAACCTTTACTTTTCGCAGTAGTCCGGCTGTCAAGGAACAGAAGTCCTTCACTGGCGAGAACGTCCATGACAACAGTCATGCCCTCTTCATAGGCGGTAAATTTACTGCCCATATGATTGTTCACCCCGACATATCCTGAAAATTGGGCTAGATTTTTTACTGTTCGCGCTCGGATTTCATCGAAGCTAAGGGCTTTTAACAACGCGTCTGGCCCGGGATCTGCAGATGCACGAGAGGGCTCCATTGGCATATGAAGCATAACTTCATGGCCTTGTGTCCGAGTTTTCGCTGCAAAGTCATTCAAGCCTTTTGCGTAGGGCAAAAATGATAAAGTCAGTGGAGGTGGCAAGGCGATAAGATCTCGAACCCGTTTAGAATTAAGCCCTACATCATCAATGACCATGGCGATCAAGGGCTTGCCACTTAACACAGGAGACTGGGCTGCAAATTTTTTCCAAGTTTGTTTTTTGGAAGACAAGGCTGCTTTTGGGACAATCCGAACCGTGGGAAGAGCCGCAACCTCTACGCCTTTTTCAGGCGGCATTTTTTGAAGCTCTGCTTCCAGTGCAAGCTCACCCTTGGGGGCTTGCTGGTAATCTGACGGATCATAATCCAAGGCGTCTATTGGCTTGCTAGCCGGGTCTTGTTTTTCCGGAGCATCTGTCAGGGTTTCTACAGTAGGCTTTAATGCGATTATTGTCGGGACTTGCCCATCTTCTTTTGTCGGCAACACCATTACTGACGCTGTTAATCCGCCGTCTTTGATAATGCCACCAATGAACATACCAGTCATCAAGCTAAACAACAAAATTGCAGCACAAAGCGTGACCAGTTTAGCCGGAGATTCAATCATAGCCTCAAGAGTTGTTGTCTCTTTTTCAGGTTTTGATTTCTTTAGGTTTTGTAGTTTCGGTTGTTTTGTGCCCGACATGTAATTTTTGTTACTCTTGAAAAAATTGGTACCAATTACTTACAGAGTTGCCGGGTGCCGGTAAAGTTACTTCTAAAATTCCCTCAGAAGACGTCCCATAAGCCTCGCACGAAAAGTCCTAGTCACAAATTGTGTCAAAACCGCGGAGATCTCTGAATTTATTGGAAAAGATTAATCCAATACTATACAAATAGGAGACTTGACGCGGGGCTAAAAGCGTTGAAACTAAAGCCCGCCCGCCTTTAATTTAGAAAAGGGGTTTTCAGACAATGTTATTTTGTCCCATAAACCTCATAAGCAGTTGATATGATAATACTTATTGATAATTACGATAGCTTTACCTACAACCTCGTTCATTTCTTGGGAGAATTGGGCGCTGATGTAAAAGTGTATCGCAACGATGTTATTTCAGTTGATGAAATTCTGGCACAAAAACCCGCAGGTGTTGTTTTGTCGCCGGGCCCGTGCACACCAGATAAAGCAGGCATCTGCCTTGATATGGTGAAAATGGCGGCCGCAACGAAATTACCATTGCTCGGTGTTTGTCTTGGTCATCAATCTTTGGGTCAATTTTTTGGCGGGAATGTCATTCGAGCTAAAGAAATGATGCATGGCAAAACCTCGCCAATCTCGCACACAAACGTTGGCGTTTTCGAAGGCCTTGCAAATCCCTTTACTGCGACCCGTTATCATTCATTAATCGTTGATCGTGAAACGCTTCCCGACTGCTTTGATATTACAGCGGAAAGTGCCGACGGTATTATCATGGGGTTGCAACATAAAGAGCTCCCTCTTCACGGTGTTCAGTTCCATCCGGAAAGCATTGCCTCAGAAGAAGGACATGCCCTACTTCACAATTTCCTGAAAATAACAGGCGAACCCCTAAAAGCGGTAGCATAAATGAGTGTTTCAATTGATTTTAAAGGCCTGATCGGAAAAATTGCCGCGGGCAAGACCTTAACGCAAGATGAGGCCAAGTTGGCCTTTAGTACAATTCTTTCTGGTGACGCGACGCCGTCGCAAATGGGGGCCTTTTTAATGGGTCTGCATCTTCGCGGTGAAACCGCCGATGAAATGATTGGCGGCGTTTCTGTTCTACGGGAAAAAGCAAAATATATTAAGGCTCCAGAAGGTGCCATCGATCTGGTTGGAACCGGCGGCGACGGATATGGAACGTTGAATATATCTACGGCAGCCGCCTTTGTTGTGGCCGGCGCTGGTGTTCCCGTTGCCAAACACGGTAATAAAGCCGCCTCCTCCAAATCTGGGACGGCCGACGTGCAAGCTGAACTTGGGATCAACACAGAATGTGATCTCTCGCTCACAGAAAAAGCCGTTCATGAGGCTGGCATCGGTTTTATGGTCGCCTACCGTCATCACGGTGCCATGCGCCATGTGGGACCAACGCGCGTTGAGCTTGGTATTCGCACCATATTTAATTTACTCGGCGTGATGTCTAACCCTGCTGCCGTCAAACGCCAGCTGACGGGTGTTTACGATCCAAGATGGATGCTACCAATGGCGCAAACACTGCAACAATTGGGCTCAGAACATGTATGGATCATGCATGGATCAGACGGACTTGATGAATTAACGACCACTGGCCCCTCTTATGTTGTTGAACTTAAGGACAATAAAATCCGCGAATTCGAAATTACACCAGAGGAAGTGGGACTACCCCGTGCAACCCTTGCCGATATCACTGGCGGAACGCCTGCAGAAAATGCCAAAGCACTTATGGCTTTGCTTGAAGGCGAGAAAAGCGCCTACCGGGATATTACTCTGCTGAATGCTGGGGCTGCGCTCATCGTTGGCGGGAAATGCAACACTGTAAAGGAAGGCATCGCCCTCGCGGCTGAAGCCATCGACAACGGTAAGGCGCTCCATGCCATGAAAGAACTGAAACGTATTACTAATCTGACTGTAGCTTAAATTATGAGTATTCTTGCAAAAATTTGCGCGGACAAACGCGTTCATATTGAGGCCTGCAAAGCCAATAAATCCTATGCGACGTTGGAAGCCGAAGCAAAACAGGCTTCTCCGACGCGCGGGTTTTTAAATGCCCTTCGAAAAGCGCGAGCCGATGGGCGTTATGGCCTAATCGCTGAGGTTAAAAAAGCGTCGCCGTCCAAAGGATTGATCCGTGAAGACTTCAACCCACCTGAACTTGCCAAATCCTATGAAGAAGGCGGCGCGACTTGTCTGTCGGTCCTAACTGACATTCCCTACTTTCAAGGGGCTGATGATTACTTGGTCACGGCGAGAGCAGCAGTCTCCCTGCCGGTTCTTCGTAAAGATTTCATGCTGGACCCTTACCAAGTCATGGAAGCAAGAGCCCTTGGTGCAGATTGTATCTTGCTTATTATGGCCGCACTATCCGATGGGCAGGCTCAGGAATTGGAAGCCGCTGCATTTGACCTTGGTATGGATGTTTTAATTGAAGTTCACGACGCCGAAGAGATGGCGCGGGCTTCCGTTTTAAAGAGCCCTCTAATAGGCGTCAATAATCGGAACTTGAAAACCCTTGAGGTCAACATCGCAACCACAGAAGCCCTCTCGAAAGGCTTGCCAAGTGATTGCGTGGCTGTTAGCGAGAGCGGTCTTTATACCCCTGCCGACCTTAAGCGCATGAAAGCAACAGGGGCGACAACATTCCTCATCGGAGAATCACTTATGCGCCAGAAAGATGTCACAGCCGCAACAAAAACATTGTTAAAACAATAAATAATCAAGCGAAAGAGCAAGCAGATGTCAGGTAGCGCGTTCACCCATTTTGACAAAGAGGGCAAGGCCGTCATGGTCGATGTCTCTGAGAAAGAAGAGACAACACGCACGGCAACAGCTATGGGACGGGTCCTTGTTCAGCCCGAAACCATGAAACTGATCCAGGAAGGTGGTTTCAAAAAGGGTGATGTGCTCTCTGTCGCGCGCTTGGCTGGAATAATGGGGGCAAAGAAAACACCCGACCTTATCCCGCTTTGCCATCCCCTGATGCTTACCTCTGTCAAAGTTGATTTCCAGCTACACCCGGATCAAAACGCGATTGATGTTATAGGGACCTGTAAGCTCTTGGGGCAGACAGGCGTCGAGATGGAAGCCCTCACCGCCGTCTCTGTTGCTTCTCTTACCATCTACGATATGTGTAAGGCCGTGGATAAGGGTATTAAAATCACCGATGTCAGATTAATCAAGAAAACCGGTGGAAAATCAGGAACCTACGAGGCAATTTGATGTTATCAGTTGAAGATGCTCTTGAGCGAGTACTCTCTGGATTTACTAATCTGGCACCAGAAACCGTTTCATTACACGATGCCCTTGGGCGTGTGCTTGCCAAAGATATAAAAGCACGCCTGACACAGCCCCCGACAGACGTATCTGCTATGGATGGCTATGCCGTGCGGTCTTCAGACATCACGAAGGTACCAGTACAGTTAATCGTTCTTGGCGAAGCACCAGCAGGTGGCAGTTTTGATCAAGCCCTAAAGGCTGGTGAAGCCGTCCGAATTTTCACTGGCGGCCCTGTCCCGCAAGGCGCAGATTGCATTGTTATTCAGGAAAATACAGACCTGGAAGCAGGCAGGGTTACTGTAAAACAAACGGAAAGCACTGGTCGTTACATCCGCCCAGCCGGGCTGGATTTCAAAGAGGGCCAGATCGGACTTGAAAAAGGAACCGTTCTAACCGCAAGGGATCTCGCGCTTGCTGCTGCTATGAACCATCCTTGGTTGGAGGTCTATCGCAAGCCTCGTGTCGCGATCCTTGCCACTGGAAATGAAGTTGTTCTACCCGGTGAAACACCCGGCCCAAATCAGATCGTCAGCTCAAACACCACGGCTTTAATGTCTTTTGTCCGTGAGTGTGGCGGAGAGCCTATATCCCTTGGGATTGCCCCAGATGATAGTGAGGCCCTCTCAGCAATGGCCAAAGGGGCTGAAGGGGCCGATTTACTCCTTACCACGGGTGGTGCATCTGTCGGCGACCATGATCTCGTACGTTCTGTTCTTGGCGAACAGGGCCTCGAGATAGATTTCTGGCGCATAGCCATGCGTCCGGGAAAACCACTTATATTCGGCAAGCTTGGTAATACCCCTATGATAGGCTTACCAGGCAATCCGGTTTCCACACTGGTGTGCGCTTATATATTTGCCCGCCCGGCTCTTTGGAAAATGACAGGACAGGACCCACACTCTCAAAGAATAGAACGTGCGATTCTGGCGAGTAATCTCAATGAAAATGACAAGCGTCAGGATTACTTACGCGCTGAGTTAACGACAAATGAAAAAGGCCAACTCCTCGCAACCCCTTTCACCAGACAAGACAGCGCGATGCTTAATCTTCTACGCAAAGCTGATTGCCTCCTCATCCGTCCTCCCTTTGCACCCGCAATCACTGAAGGCAGCGAAGTTCAAATAATCAGGCTCTAAGCTCACTATCTTCTCGAAACCATACAACTGTATTAAAGCTTGACCCCAGAAGAGAACCAAAGTAGAACAAAATGTATGTTTTTGTTTTGTTCTACTGACGAAACGCTTTTATATTCGGGGGAATGTCGATGCTGACCAAGAAACAACGTGAGCTCCTGCTCTATATTCGGGATCACCTCTCCAAAACTGGAGTTTCTCCTTCTTTTGACGAGATGAAGGATGCGTTGAATCTAAAGTCGAAATCCGGCATTCATCGCCTTGTTACTGCGCTTGAAGAGCGAGGCTTTATTCGCAGACTGGCACACAGAGCACGCGCGGTTGAAATCCTTCGCTTACCAGAAGATCTTGGTGCAATTCCAAAGGCATCGAGACCTACAGCCCCCAACAGCAATCCCCTGCTACAATCAGATGTTCAAGCGGCAAACCAGTCTTTGTCAGAAGAAGAAACCCTGCAAATTCCTCTTTATGGAAAAATTGCCGCCGGTACTCCCATAGAAGCCTTACAAGATCCTTCCAAATACGTCGACGTTCCCTATGGCCTCATTGGGACAGGTGATCATTACGCTCTCACCGTTGAAGGAGATTCCATGATTGAAGCAGGCATTCTAGACGGTGATATGGTTCTCATTCAGCGTTGTGATGTGATTGAGAACGGCCAAATTGGCGTTGCCTTCGTCGATAACACCGAAGCAACTCTTAAGCATGTCAGACAACAAAAAGGTAAAATTGAGCTCGAACCCGCCAACCCATCCTATGAGACAAAAATTTATGATGCTGGTCGTGTTCAGGTTCAAGGGAAACTCGTCGGCTTACTAAGGAAATATCATTAACTTATATTTATCAATTCAGTACTATATAAATCTAATACTTTAGATTAAAATATATTTATTGTTTTACGCTTTAATCTATTTTCTAAATTTGGTCCATGGTCTTTGCCCTGCCCCTTCCATAACAGTGCTTAATTCTGGGCCGCCCAAGGACATTGTTACACTGTGGGCACCTTCCTTACGAAGATCCCAATAATCGATGACTAGATTACCTTTCCCTCGACACCATCTCGGTGATTTCAACGTCGTAATAATATAATCAGCTTTCAAACAGTCCTCTTTAAAAGCAGTGCCATTCTTTACGAAAGATACCGTTTTACCTTTCAGGGTAAACAGGCAGGCACTCTGATCACAACGGAGCGTATTTTGCGGTAAATCATGCCAATTGTTTATTGATATTGCCGCAAGACTTCTTTGCCATACCCCAGATGTAAAGCGCGCCCTTCTCGTTTGATTGATAAAAAGATCATCCCCCTTTTTAATCGCAATCAATCCGGCTTTTCCATCAATAAGTATATCAGGTTCCCTTTTGGTTATTCCGACCATGCCAACAAAAATTACAATTGGAATTAGGCCTAACAATCGAGGCTTACCGTTAAAAAGACACAACCACAAACCACCAACAGATATCAAAGCCAGATATTCAACCGGAAAAGCAGAAACCTTCAGTTGTCCTTCGGGAATGGAAGCAACCAATTCAGCCAACCACAGCAAAAATTCAAAGGCCCATCCAAGAGGGATCAGAGATAGCCCTTCCAACCCGAATGGGATGAGTAAATAGCTCAAAAGTACCAAAGGCATGAGAACCATTGCTGTAAAGGGAACAGCGAATAGATTAGCCAGTATTCCATACAGGGGAAGCGTATGAAAATGATAGAGAACAAAGGGCGCTGTCGCGAGAGAGGCAACCAGGGAGCAAATAACTGTTACCTTTAAGCCAGTAAATGCCCTTTCAAGAAAAGACCTTCCGGGGTCACGTCTGTCATAATATTCAAAAACGGCAACCAAACCGATAACTGCCGCAAAAGAGAGCTGGAAACTAGCCGAGATCAGCACCTCGGGTGTCAGGATCAGTAAAACAAGAGCGGCAACAGAGACGGTCCGCATTGAAATAGCTTGCCGATCACACATAATAGCAAAAAGAGACACCCCCGCCATCATATATGCCCGCTGCGCAGAAAGAGGCATTGCGATCAGCTCTAAATAACAGAAACAGATGAGTAGCGTTAATAAGGCAGCAATTTTCTTTATCGGGTACCTCAGCGCAACGGCTGGAATTAAGGCCATACAAAACCGAAGTGAAAAAAAGATAATCCCCGCCACTAACCCCATATGTAATCCGGATATCGCCAAGAGATGTGCCAGCCCGGATTTGCGAATATTATCTTTGGTCCTACGGGATATAGATCCCTTTTGCCCGGTTAAAAAAGTAATTGCGAGATCGCGCTCATCTCCCTCCAAATGGTGTTCAACCTTTCGAACAATCTCATTTCGTGTCTTACTCCAAAAGATACCTACATTTTGTAAGTGCTCCTTGTCCTGACCCAAATTATCATGCCCCAGGTTCTCAACTCGTCCCCAGATATACCCCACAGCACCGATCTGTCGAAAATATGCATACCGGGCAAAGTTAAACCCCAAAGGCAAAGCAGGTTGGCTGGGCGGTTTCAGCACAACACGTGCGCGTATTACCTCTCCAACATCGATCCCTTCTTGCCGTATGTTAGAGCGTAAGCGAACGAATTTAGGTATCGGTTGGTTATGGAATCCTTGATTACTTAAATCCCCGAGTAGATATCTCTGCCCCGGAGATGAGGGTTCGATGGAAATGATCCTACCTTCGATAAACCGTGGTCCAATTTCATACTTAAGTATCGGCGCCTCAATAGCAGCGGTGCGCACGCCAGCAAGCACAACTCCAGATGAAATCAACGCTAATGAAATCAGGGCAAACCATATCCTGGTATTTATAACCCCTCGAAAATAGATAAATAATATGGCCGCCCAAATCGAAAAACAGATTCCAGAAAGTAGAAAAGTATTCGGCTCGTAAGGTAGTGAAAAATATATTGCAATTCCCATCGCAACAAAAACAGGAAGCCAGTTCAACAACCTGTTTCTTTCCTGCTGGAAAATGAAATCAAGTAATACTGGAAATTGTAACCAACTTATTTTCATTTTCTCCCGTTGTGTTTTTTTGAACCCAAGAACTTCACTACCATAGAGCATGGATTATAGAATTTATAACAACTAAAGCTGGTTAATCAATTCGAGCCCGCATTATATTGCACCGATATTCAAAACTTCATCCAAAACGTTGCTGTTTTTACATCAAGCTCCCCAGATAGAATTTAATCAGAAATTTTCATGGAAATAGTTTTCATCTTCGGATAAGAAGGCTTTGTCTTAATCATAATTTAGGACATGTTCTCGGGGCGGGGCGGAAATCCCCACCGGCGGTGATAGCACAATTGCTTAAGCCCGCGAGCGCCTCTCAGGTTCGCATTTGAGAGGGTCAGCAGATTTGGTGTGATTCCAAGGCCGACGGTTATAGTCCGGATGGTAGAGAACGGAGTGATCAGAGCTTCTACATGCATTCTTTTGCGTGTATAGGGGTTCTATCGTTACGTACGCCCTGATTCTCGTTTTAATCTGAATGGAAACATCGATGAATCAGAATTCTAGTAACAAGTTTGATGGCATGCGCTTCGCTCTTATACAGGCGCAATGGCATAGTGACATAGTCGGCAATTGCCGGTTGGCTTTCCAAAGTGAAATTAAAGAACAATCCAACGGCTCAGCCGCCGTAGAAGTTTTTGATGTGCCCGGCGCCTTTGAAATACCGCTTCTAGCAAGAAAACTCGCGCAGACAGGGCGGTTTGATGCGATCGTGGGAACTGCATTTGTCGTAGACGGTGGTATTTATCGCCACGAGTTCGTGTCTCAAACAGTGATCACCGGTATGATGCAAGCGCAAATGGACACCGATGTCCCGGTTTTAAGCGCGATACTGACGCCTCACCACTTCCATAATTCAGAAGAACACAAGCACTTCTTTCTTGAGCACTTCAAGCTGAAAGGACACGAAGCCGCTGGTGCCTGCTTATCGATTGCAGCCCTGCACCGGGAGCTATAAACAACCATCAATACAGCCACGAAGCCCGATACCACCAAAACACAAAAGTATCGGGCTTCAGATCGCACAATATATCTCTGAACACAGAAGTTTAACGTCATAAATTGTCAGGATAATTTGAACTTCATTTGCGATATCCTAGACAATATGTTACATAATCGGCGAAACAAAAGTCTCTGTTGTTCCGTGACGGGTTTGAAACTACCCCACAATATTACGAACAACCATCACTGAGACAAATACCCAAACACTCTTGATTTATGAAAGATCATTATGAGCCAGCCCACGAAACAGGTTGTAACCCGTTTTGCACCTTCACCAACTGGATTTCTACATATTGGTGGGGCCCGTACTGCCCTTTTTAACTGGCTTTTTGCTAAACATCACGGTGGAAAATACCTTCTGCGTATTGAAGACACTGATCGGAAAAGGTCAACACCGGAAGCTATCGAAGCGATTATCGATGGCTTGAATTGGATGGGCTTAAATCACGACGATGAAATCACCTATCAGTTTGCTGGCGCAAGCAGACACCAAGACGTTGCTCATCAACTACTAGCAGAGGGTAAAGCCTATCATTGCTACTGCAGCCCTGAAGAGCTTACCGAGATGCGCGAAAAGGCCCGGGCTGAAGGCCGCCCCATGAAATACGATGGCCGCTGGCGTGATCGTCCGGCTTCAGAAGCACCAGATGGGGTAGATCCCGTTGTCCGCTTGAAAATGCCCCAGGAAGGGGAAACCCTTATTAAGGATCTCGTGCAGGGCGATGTAACCGTCGCAAACAGCCAACTCGACGACATGATCCTCCTGCGTGCAGACGGTACACCAACCTATATGTTATCTGTTGTTGTCGATGACCATGATATGGGAATCACTCATGTTATCCGCGGCGATGACCACCTGACCAACGCTTTCCGTCAGGTACAACTGTTTAAAGCCATGGGTTGGGATCTTCCTGAGTTTGCTCATATTCCCCTTATTCACGGCGCAGATGGCGCGAAACTATCCAAACGTCACGGTGCCCTTGGTATCGAAGCGTACCGAGACGAAATGGGTTATTTACCCGAAGCTTTGAGAAACTATCTTCTCCGATTGGGTTGGGGTCATGGTGATGAAGAGGTTATTTCTACAAAACAAGCCATCGAATGGTTCGATATCGATGGTGTTGGAAAATCCCCTTCCCGCTTCGATTTTGCCAAGCTGGAAAACTTAAACGGGATTTATATCCGTAATGCAGAAAATAGTTACCTGACCGACATTGTCGCTCCTTTGATCGCTGCCAACGAAGGTGTAACGATCGAAGAAAGCGGTAGAGCTAGGCTAAACAGTGGAATGACTGGATTGAAAGAGCGGGCCAAGACAATAAATGAGTTGGCAGAAAGTGCCGCCTTTTATGTCAGAGCAAGACCTCTTTCCCTGAACGCCAAAGCCGAAAAATTACTTTCTGATGAAGGCAAAGCAAATCTGAACAATCTGTTGCCTCTCTTAAAAGGCCTGACAGATTGGAAAGAAGAAATCCTGGAAACCACAGTTAAAACTTTTGCAGAAGAGAACGAAATCAAGCTTGGTAAAGTTGCTCAACCTCTTCGCGCCGCTTTAAGTGGATCAAACGTTTCCCCCGGTATATTTGAGGTCATGGATATCTTGGGTCGGGAAGAATCAATAAACCGAATTTCAGATCAAGTTTAAGAAAGTAACGAATTTTAAAATATTGCAGCGCACAATTTGATCTTAAGTAGTAAAAGCATTATGCTGCTGTGCAACAAACCAGTAGAAATAACAAAGAGCAGAGGTTCCAAATATGTCAGATACCAACACCAACAACAGCGTTACCGTGACGGACAACCGCACGGGTCACAGTTGGGACATGCCAATCCTTGACGGAACCTCTGGCCCAAGCGTCATTGATATTCGCAAGCTTTATAGTGAATCCGGCTGCTTCACATATGACCCAGGATTCACCTCAACTGGTAGTTGTGATTCTTCAATCACCTACATTGACGGCGACAAAGGTATATTGCGCCACCGCGGATATTCCATTGAAGACCTGGCCACCAAAAGTGACTACATGGATACCTGTTATCTACTGCTAAACGGTGAGCTACCTACCGAAGAACAATCTACCGAATTTAAAGATACCATTACCTATCACACAATGCTCCATGAGCAGATGATGAACTTCTACCGTGGTTTTCGTCGTGATTCACATCCGATGGCGATTATGGTTGGCGTGGTTGGTGCCTTGTCAGCCTTCTATCATGACTCCACTGATATCCGCGATCCCAATCAGCGTTTGATAGCCTCTCACCGCCTTATCGCAAAGATGCCAACAATCGCAGCCTACGCTTACAAATACTCAATCGGCCAGCCCTTTGTATACCCAAAGAACGATCTGAACTTCGCTGAGAACTTCCTGCATATGACATTCTCTGTTCCATGTGAAGAGTATAAAGCAAGCCCGGCACTCGTTCGTGCGATGGATAGAATTTTTATTCTTCATGCCGATCACGAGCAAAACGCCTCAACATCGACTGTCCGTCTCGCCGGTTCTAGTGGTGCAAATCCCTTTGCTTGTATCGCTGCCGGTATTGCTTCCCTCTGGGGGCCTGCGCATGGCGGTGCCAATGAAGCCGTTCTTAGCATGCTTCAGCAAATTGGTACCAAAGATAATATTCCAAAGTTCATCGAGCGCGCAAAAGACAAAAATGATCCTTTCCGCCTTATGGGCTTTGGTCACCGCGTCTATAAAAACTACGATCCGCGCGCATCCGTAATGCGTGAATCCTGTCATGAAGTCCTCGAAGAGCTTGGCATTAATGATCCATTGCTTGAATTGGCCATGGAATTAGAGCGCGTTGCTCTGTCTGATCCGTACTTTGCAGAGAAGAAACTCTTCCCGAACGTGGATTTCTATTCCGGCATCATCTTGCGGGCCATGAACTTCCCGACTTCGATGTTTACCGTTCTCTTCGCACTGGCTCGTACAGTTGGTTGGGTTGCCCAGTGGAAAGAGATGATCGAAGATCCTCACCACAAAATTGGCCGTCCACGCCAACTCTTTTTGGGACATGAAGAACGTGAGTTCATCCCGGTCGAAAAAAGATAAGTTTGAAACTGAAACGATAAAACAAAAAACGCTGCGAGATCTCGCAGCGTTTTTTGTTTAACCATAACAGAGCATTATTTCAGCTTACCGCAATTTATCCCGCTTCCTAACGCCCCTCAATTAATTCGATCTTGTAACCATCGGGATCATCGATAAAAGCGATCACTGTGGAGCCATGCTTCATTGGTCCTGGCTTACGGGGAATATTCACCCCTTCCTTTTCCAAGGCTGCGCAAGTTGCATAGATGTCAGGAATCCCCAAAGCTAGATGACCGAAACCATTTCCATGGTCATAAGGCTCAGTGACGCCCCAATTATGGGTCAGCTCAATAACAGTGTGATCTTCTTCATCACCATAACCAAGGAAAGCAAGAGTGAACTCACCAGAAGGAAAATCCTTTTTCCTGAGTAACTTCATTCCGAGGTGACGGGTATAAAAATCGATCGACTTTTCCAGATCAATTACTCTGATCATTGTATGCAGGAAACGAAAAGATTTTACATCAGCCATAAGATGACTTTCTCTGAATTTTCAACTTGAAACAGAGATCTCTATAACAGAAATCCGGATTATAATTTTTGTGCAATGACAGCTAAAATAGCTTTTGCAGCTTTAGTACTTGGCATGTCATCCCCAGATTTCAACAGTTCGATTACTTTATCATAACTACTGATTTGATCAGCTCGGATCGTTTCATTCAACAGAAGGCTTTTGATATCCTCTGCAAGGATCTCCGCCGTACAGCTTTGTTGAATTCGCTCCGGTTGTAACTCTTTATCCAGCAGGATATTAGGTAAGCTGGCAAATTTTATCCTGATGAGCAGACCAGCAATAAAAGCAGTGACCGGAGCAACTTTGTAGGCAATAACAGTTGGAACCCGATCAACAGCTAACTCAAGAGCAACGGTTCCCGATGCAGCTAATGCGGCATGTGCACAACGAAATGCTTTGTGTTTTCCATCAACTCCTGTGACCACTTTCACAGGAACAGGCCAGTCGCGAGTTAGGTTATGAACAGCGTCGCTTACATTACTTACTGTTGGGATAATACACTGCAGGTCCGGAACAGATTGAGACAGCAGACGAACGGCTTCCTTGAAGACAGGTCCCAGCTTTGCAACCTCTCCTCGTCGACTACCAGGTAAAACGGCAAGTATCGGCGCATCAGGAGAGAGGCCCAAGTCTGCGCAGAATTGATCCCGCCCCTTATCTTCAAGATATCCTTCTGCTTCAATAACCGGGTGCCCGACAAAGGTAGAGGAGAGACCATGTTTCTCAAAATAAGGTGGCTCAAAAGGCAGCAATGTTAAAAGGTGATTCAGATATTTGGATACTTTTTTTGCACGCTTTTTTTTCCAGGCCCAAACAGAAGGTGCAACATAATGGATCAATGGAATAGTCCCCCCCTTTAAAGCCTTGCTGACTTTGAGGGAAAATCCGGGAGAATCTATTGTAACCAAGGCAACTGGCTGTAACAACTCGACGTTTTCTTTTGTTTGTTTTATCCGTCGGAGAATATTCGGGATATGTGGAAGAACCTCAGCCAGCCCCATTACGGCCAATTCATGAATTGGAAAGAGACTATCAAGACCTTCTTCTGTCATCCGTTCGCCACCAATACCAGCAAAGCGAATGTTACCATCGGTCTCTTGTTTCAGAGCAGACATTAACCTTGCGCCCAGTTGATCTCCAGACGGTTCTCCAGCAATCAAATAAATCAGAGGAGCTTTTTTAGATATATTATTCATATTCGGAAGGGTTTATGCCCAACACAAACAGACCATACTCATCTGCGGCACTTACTAATGCATCGCGGTCCACAACTAAAGCACCACCAGATTCAATTGCAATGCCTCTCAACCCTGCATTGAAAGCACTTTTGAGTGTTTCAACACCTATTGTCGGTAAATCGGCACGACGCTCCTGCTCCGGTTTCTTTAACTTCACCAGAACGCCGCCATCGCCACCTCTCTTAAGTCCTCTACAACGCGAGAGTAAGGCATCCGTACCTTCTATAGCCTCGACACCGAGAACCAGCCCCTGTTGAACGACAACCGATTGACCGACATCTGCCCGCCCCATCAACCGGGCAACTTCAACACCTCGCTTGATATCGGCACAGGCTTGATCATCTGGACTGACAGAGCCGTAAACACCTTTTGTGGCGAGTAAGTCATTCAAAAGATCATCAACCCCTCTAAAAAGAAATCCTTCGCCCTCTAAAGCCGAAATGACGGAGCGAAGAAGCCCGTCATCTCCAAGACTCTTAACCCCAATCTTGGCAAAGAACTGAAGAGCTCTCCAATCGGGACGAAGTTCTGTCATTGAGGGCCTTTTCACAGGGCCAATCATAACCAGTTCTTCTACTTGCTCTTGCTTTAATCTGCTTAGGATTTTTCCTGCGGCCCCAAGGCGTGTCCACATATGGTCAACGCCTATCGCCGTCTCAGGATCAGTTTGTCCTGTAAACGCGACAAGGAACACTTCCCGGTTTGTTTCCTCACACAGTTTAATTAGCTGTCTGGGAAGTTGACCTCCTCCAGCAAGTATTCCAAGCTTTGCGCCCATCTTTATTTCGGCTGGCAAATTGCTCGAGAAGAATCTACAGCAACAAAGTCGATTACTTCTTTGGCAGTTTTATTTTCAGAGAACTTGTCCTTCGCTGTATCAATACGCTCGGCGAGTGTCCCTTCCTCAGCAAACAATAGCTTAAATACATTTTGCAGGCTGGAAATATCTTCGCGAGGTATACCATGTCGCTTCATACCGACAAGATTTAACCCGCTTAGACGCGCACGCTCACCCATCACCATACCAAATGGAATGACATCGTTTTCGACGCCGGACATTCCGCCAATCATTGCGTTTCGGCCGATACGAACAAACTGATGTACAGCGGATAGACCGCCGATTATGGCAAAGTCGTCGACCTCCACATGTCCACCAAGCGTTGCGTTATTCACCAGAATAACGTTATTGCCAATAATGCAGTCATGAGCCACATGCGCAGACATCATAAGCAGACAATTATCACCAATACGGGTAACAAGCCCCCCACCAGATGTGCCAGGATTTATTGTGACGTGTTCGCGGATTTTATTATTTTTTCCGATAACAAGTTGAGATTTCTCGCCGTCAAACTTTAAATCCTGAGGTTGATGACCAACAGAAGCAAAGGGAAATATTTCGGTTCCATCACCGATGGACGTAAGTCCCGCCACAACAACGTGGCTGTGTAAGATCACATTAGCGGCCAAAGAAACTTTTGCCCCAACAACACAGTAAGGTCCAACTTGAACCGTGTCATGGATTTTAGCGCCGTCTTCAATTATTGCAGTGGGATGTATACTCACAATTAATCATCCATAATCATTGCAGCGAACTTAGCCTGAGCTACAAGTTTACCATCGACCATCGCCCGGCCTTCAAACTTCCACACGGCACCACGACGACGGGTTTTTGTGACGTGAATTCTTAGCTGGTCCCCAGGCGTTACCGGTTTACGGAACCGTGCTTCATCAACAGTCATGAAGTATACAAGTTTACCAGCTGCTTCGCCATCAAGAGTTTCAACGACAAGAACAGCGGCTGTCTGGGCCATAGCTTCGATGATGAGAACACCTGGCATGACAGGTTGACGTGGGAAATGGCCTTCAAAAAAAGGTTCATTAATAGTCACATTTTTCAGACCAATAGCACCTTGATCTTTTATAATATTATCCACACGATCAATCAGCAGAAAAGGATAACGGTGAGGAATCATTTCCTTGATTTCAAGGATATCGACAGAACGCCCCTCGTCCGCTGATACGACTTCTTCACTCATACTATTTACCTTTCTTCGTATTCAACTGTTTTTTCCACATTGCAACAAGGCGGAAGAATTCTTTTATCGGCATAGCTGGAGTACCTGCCACGACCTGTCCTGGTTCAACATCTTTAATAACAGCAGCTCTTCCGGCAATTTGAACACCTGCTCCCATCTTTATATGCCCACTGACACCCGATTGAGCCCCCATAACAACGTAATCTTCGAGTGTCGCGCTACCCGCGATACCTGACTGAGCCACAACAACACACTGTTTACCCATTTGGACATTATGGCCAATCTGGACCAGATTATCGATCTTTGTACCATCACCAATAACAGTGTCAGGTCCTGCGCCTCGATCAATGGTCGAGTTCGCACCAATCTCGACACTATTCCCAACAATGACTCGGCCCAGTTGAGGAACATCTACATAGCCGTCAGGTTCCATCGCAAATCCGAAACCTCTGTTCCCAATTCGAACGCCGGCATGAATTTGGCAATTATCACCAACGAAACAATACTCAAGCGAAGAGTTTGCCCCCAAGAGTGTTTTAGTCCCGACCTTTACACCATCTGCTATGACAACATTCGGCTCGATGATACATTCTGCCCCAATTTCAACGTTTTTTCCGATACAGACACCCGCTGATATATGGCATCCTTTGCCAATACGTGCACTTTCATCGATATTAGCCGTTTGATGAATATTTGCCTTGTCAGCCTGTTGTCTCGGATAAAATTTCTGAGCAATTAATGCATAGGCTTTATAGGGTTTACTTGTAAGAATAAGTGTCGTGCTTTCAGGAGCCTTTGAAGCAAACTTTGGATCAACGATACATGCCCCGGCATTGGTTTTTTCCAAATCGGCAACGTATTTTTTATTATCAAGAAAACTAATCTGGTCAAGTTCTGCAGATGCAAGTGCAGCAACATCATGGATCAATAAATCCGGGTTGCCATTTTCGGATAATTCACCACCGATAAAGTCACATAATTCTTTTAGGGTAAAAGGGCCAGCATTGTAAAAAAAACGTGGGTCGGCCATGGTTATAATTACTCTTTGGGCTATTGAATTGATATGGAAGGAAGCGTTGCATTCAGTTGCTGAATAACTTGATCCGTAATATCCAGACTATTAAGCGTGTAAACCAGCGATTGTTTTACAATAATTAAATCGTACCCATTAGCTTTAACTATTTGCTCAATGATAACCCCAAGCTGACTTTCTATCTGTTTCAAACCTGCATTGCGGTATTTATTTATACTGTCTTTACGCGCTTTCGCCGCGCTTCGAATAATCGCGGCTTGTTTATCAATATCTGCTTTTTTTTGCGCATAAACTTCTGGTGCCAAGATAGATTTTTGACGAACTAACGCTTGATTAGCCGTCAATAAGCTTTGCTCTTTTTCTCTAAACTCTTGTTGAAACTGATTTCTGTTACCAACCACAGTTTGATCAATTTGTTTCTTGGCCAGAGAGGCTCGAAGTACCTTCTGAGTGTCAACTACAGCAATTTTTAACTGTGTATTTTGCGCATAAGTTACAGTTATTGGTGCGACAATGCCAAAGGCAACTGCGAGGAAAAAACAGAGATTAACGCTGTATTTTTTAAAATTAGTCATCGTTTAAAAGTTAGTCCCAAAGCTAAAGCTGAAAATTTCAGTTTCATCAAAATCTTCCTTAAGTGCAGCAAACCCAAGATCCAATGCCAAAGGACCAAATGGGGATGTCCAGGTCACGCCCGTACCAACACTTAAACGGGGATTCGAAGTATCATCAATTCCAGAATCATTTCCATCAATATTCCAAGCCGCACCAAAATCAGTAAATACACGGCCTTTTATTCCAAACTGTTCTGGCAGACCAAGCGGATAAGTAAGCTCTAAGCTACCGTTATAAAAATGCTTCCCACCCAAAGCATCATCGCTTGCCTTGTCACGAGGGCCAACGCCTCCGGACTTAAACCCGCGTAATTTGTCTCCGCCAAGGAAAAAGCGGTCAACGATACGGGTATCCTCATCCAATCCTATAATGTTACCTACTTCTGCACGGGATTTAAGAACCCAATCCTCAGAGAATGAGTAATAGTGTGTACCACCCAGAGAAACCTTTAGATGCTGGACATCGCCACCAAGCCCAGCCAGTTCATTCTCCAGTTGAAGTAAATACCCTTCACTAGGACTGACTCTCGAGTCCAGCTTGTCATAAGTCAGGGTTGAAGAAACGGCCGATTTAGTCGACGTACCTTCTTGCTCTCTGACAAGCGAAGAAGCATCTGAGTCAACGTCTTGAATCTCAATGTATTCGAAACGGTAACGTAATACTTGACGTAGCTCTTCGGAAAGATCGTACCCAATGCGAAGTGCGCCACCGGTTTTTTTCTCTTCAAAAGAAAGACTGTCTTCGTCGCGTGTTATACGAAAAATGTCAAAACCTGCTGCGATTTCCTTGTCCAGGAAATATGGCTCTGTAAAGCTGACATCAGCTTCTGAACCAGAACCCGCCAACGCAATATTAAACCTAAGATCCTGACCGCGCCCCAAAAGATTTCGTTCGCGAATACCAATTGATCCAAGCGGCCCTGAAGAAGATGAAAAACCAACACCAAAAGTAAGTTCCCCGGTTGATTGTTCCTCAACATCGACTTTAAGCACTGTACGATCAGGTGTACTTCCCGGCTCGTTCTCAATATTCACCGACTGAAAGAAACCTAACCGCTGAATACGTGATCGTGAACGACGTAACTTTGAACTGTTAAAAGCATCACCTTCAACCAGCCTAAACTCGCGACGGATAACCTTATCAAGCGTTCGGGAATTACCTTCGATATCAATTCGTTCAACAAAAACTTTTGGCCCTTCCGCAATATTAAAGACCAAGTTAATAATTTTGTTTTCAGTGTCTTTTTCTGGCACTGGTCTGATATCGACGAACGCATAACCAAGATTACCGACAGCATCTGTTAGATTATCAACCGTTTTATCGATAAGATCTGCGTTATACCAGTCATTTTCTTCGGGAAGAATTTTGTCTTGAACCGTCGTAGGATCAAAATCTTTGAGGGCACTTTCAACGCCAATCGACCCAAAAGTATAACGTTCCCCTTCCGATAGCGTAAAGGTTACGACAAAGGATTCTCGATTGGATGTTAATTCTGCGACAACGGACTGTACCTCAAAATCAGCATAACCTTCTTTAAGGTAGAAGCGACGCAATAATTCTCTATCGAATGTCAACCTATCGGGATCGTAGGTATCGGTATCAGTCAGAAAATTCCAAAATACAGTCTCAGAGGTTGAAACCGTATCTTGCAAAGAGCCGTCAGAAAACTCTCTATTACCAATGAAATTCACCGTAGTAACATAACTACGATCGCCTTCGCTGATCTCAAAAACAAGATCAACCCGGTTTTGGGGAAGCTGTATTACTTTCGGCTCGACGGTAGCGGCAAAACGGCCTGAGCGACGGTAAAGTTCTAAAATTCGTTGAGCATCGGCCTGAGCTTTTGTGCGTGTAAAAACAACACGCTCGCGAAGGGTTGTTTCTGTTTGAAGGATTTCATCATCTAGCCGTTGATTACCTTCAAAGGCAATTCTGTTGATAATTGGATTCTCAACAACGACAACGATGAGATCGCCGCCCTGTCTTTTGAGAGAAACATCCGCAAACAGGCCCGTAGCAAATATACTTTTCAAGGAGCGATTAAGAAGTACAGGATCAAAGGTATCTCCTGGATTTACTTCCATATAGGACCGTACTGACTCAGGTTCGATACGCTGGGTACCTTCGACAACAACATTGTCGATCGTGCCACCTGACATCAATGCCTGCGCATAGGCATGTCTTTGAATGCTTCCAACTCCAAGAGTTAGAA
>MABB01000117.1 GCA_002162915.1 Rhodospirillales bacterium 47_12_T64 | reverse complement strand
GCTTGATTGCAAAAGGCTGTGAGATCCGTGGAGATACAACTATCCAGGCGTTGGAAAGCCGCGCGAACGAAGCCGTTGATGCGGACTGGGATACCGAGTACCTCGATGCCATCCTTTCTGTTCGCAAAGTAAGTGGAATCGCCGATGCCATTTCCCATATTAACCGCCATGGATCACATCACACTGAAGCTATTCTCGCCGAAGATACCAAAGCCGCCGCAATCTTCCAGCAAGAGGTAGATGCAGGCATCGTCATTCACAATGCCTCTACCCAGTACGCCGACGGTGGACAGTTTGGAATGGGTGCCGAAATTGGAATCTCTACAGGTAAGCTACACGCCCGTGGTCCCGTTGGTGCAGATCAATTGACAAGTTACAAATATCTCGTGCGCGGTACAGGCCACGCGCGACCTTGATGATTTATGTGTCGGCGAAGTAACGCAATGAAACAAAAGCGTTCTCCAGCTCTTGAATTTGGTAAAATCATCTGCCCGAACAGCCTCGCCGATAGCCTCGGCGGGACCCTTCCAACAGATGGCAGCAAAATTGGATTACTGGGGGGATCGTTCAACCCCGCCCATAGGGCACATTACCAGATATCAGTTGACGCTCTAAAGCGGTTGAACCTTGACGAGGTATGGTGGCTGGTCTCCCCGCAAAATCCCCTTAAAGATACAAGAGATATGGCACCTCTTTCAGAACGTGTTTCAAGTGGACTCGCCCTCCAGAAACACCCAAAAATCCGTATCACCACAATTGAAAGCCTTCTGGACTCCGTTTATACCGCCGATACCCTTGCCAAGCTTGTCTCTCGATTCCCCAAGGTCAACTTTGTGTGGTTAATGGGCGCAGACAATTTGAGCCAAATTTCTCGCTGGCGGGACTGGCAGAATATATTCACCTCGGTAACAGTTGCGGTGTTTGCCCGTCCGGGTTATTCACTGCAGGCTTCTGCATCCAAGGCTGCACAACGATTTCGGCACTCTCGAGTCCCAGAACAGAAGTCGAGAGTTCTTCTTCATTCTCCTGCTCCAGCCTGGACTTTGATACATGGACAGCAATCCAAGTTATCCTCAACAGGCATTCGAAATGGTCACAAACTGGGAAAAAAATCATAAAAGAGAACCCAATTTATCCCTTTGTTGTAACCAAGTTCATTAACATATAGAGTGCCGCACCTTTGGTGTGCTAAACTTATTGGCAACACTCGTTGTTCTGTATAGCGATAAGTACAGAACTTATTACAACTGCCTGCAGCGGGAAGTCGTGACCTCACGAGCAGGTTCCTTTGACGGAGACCGATCATACCACGAGAATCTACGGCCACTGAGGCCAAGATGCAGGACACTACGGGCAACAACCGTGACCTGCTTGAATTAGTTCGAAACTCACTTGAGGACGACAAAGCAGAAGATATTGTCGTTATCGAACTTGCCGGAAAATCCAGTATTGCTGACTATATGGTCATTGCTAGCGGTAACTCCAGCCGTCAGGTATCAGCTATGTCCGACCATCTACTGCGCGGCCTAAAAAGCTCAGGCATGAAGAGTATCATTGCCGAGGGTAAGGAACGTGGTGATTGGGTATTAGTCGATGCCGGGGATGTTGTTGTTCACCTCTTCCGCCCAGAAGTCCGAGCTTTTTATAACTTGGAAAAAATGTGGGGTCTGGAGCTGCCTGAATCAGCACAGCCATTTGCTTCAAAAGACGTCTAATCCTATTTATTAGTGACGGCTTGAGATGCGTATAACATTAGTTGCTGTCGGAAAGGCCAAGGCCGGTCCGGCGAGGGAACTTTTTGAACTCTATTGTAAACGTTTAACAGGCAATCGCCTCAACTGGAGTCTCGAACTTCGCGAAGTTGAGGAAAAGAAAAACTTGCCTGCTGCGCAACTCAAGCAACGTGAAGGCGAACTGCTCCTCGCCGCCGCCCCCAAGGGGGCCAAGATTGTCACCCTTGACGAAAGGGGCAAGGATCTATCCAGTCCACAGTTTTCCCAGCTTCTGGGAAAATGGCAAGATAGCGGCGAACAAGACATTGCTTTTCTCATCGGCGGTGCAGACGGCCTGTCCGATGAAGTAAAGAGCAAATCACAGCAAAGCCTGTGTCTTGGTCGACTAACCTGGCCTCATATGTTGGTCCGCGGATTATTTGCAGAACAAATTTATCGCTCATCCTGTATTTTGACAGGGCATCCTTATCATAGAGATTAGGATTACCCCCTCACGTAATTCTTAAAATGTCTTTTTAAATCAAACAAGGTCGTGAATTTGTCTTAAAACAAGGCTATATTAACTCCTAGATTTCCTTCGGCAGGTCATAACGAAAACGAGCTATTACCAAGACATTACAAACATACGAAAGAGTTACTCAATCCATGGCATCCAATATACAGAAACCAAAACCCGTTGTTCTTTGCATTCTTGATGGATGGGGGTTTCGTAAGGAAGATGACCATAACGCTATCAATCTGGCAAAAACCCCGCTTGTGGATCGATTAAGTAACGAAGTCCCCCTTGGTTATCTTGCGACCTGTGGGCGTGACGTCGGATTACCAGATGGACAAATGGGTAACTCTGAAGTCGGGCACATGAACATCGGGGCCGGACGCGTTGTCATGCAAAGCCTCCCCCGGATTGATACCGCAATCGAAGACGGTAGTTTTTCCCAAAATCCTGCCTTGCTTGAAACCATATCAAAGCTGAAAAAATCAGGCGGCACCGCCCAGGTTCTCGGTGTAATTTCTAATGGTGGCGTCCACGGTCACCAGTCACAAACATCAACTTTGGTCCGCGCCTTGGAAAAATCAGGTGTTCCTGTTGTTGTTCACGCAATCCTTGATGGTCGCGACACTTCTCCACAAAGCGCTTCTGACTTTGTTAAAGACTTTCAAAGGGAAACCCCCGGTGTTGTCATCGGAACAGTTCTCGGCCGTTATTATGCAATGGACAGAGATAACCGCTGGGAACGGGTACAACTCGCCTATGATGCGATCACCGCAGGACAAGGCGAAAAGGCTGCAACTCCTGAAGAAGCCATCACACGTAGCTACGAAAAGAAAATTTGGGACGAATTTGTCCTTCCCTGCGTTATGGACGGCTACCAGGGCATGAAGGACGGCGACGCCGTTATCATGACTAACTTCCGCGCAGATCGGGCCCGACAAATTTTACACGCTTTTATAGATAACGACTTTGCTGGATTTGATCGCGCCAACCACCCGACGTGCTGTTCTTTCCTTGGCATGGTGGCTTATTCTAACAAACTTGCTAAATCTATGGGCGTCATGTTCTCCCCCAGAGACCTGACCAAGACCCTCGGCGAGATTGTCTCCGCTGCAGGATTACGCCAGTTCCGAATTGCCGAAACCGAGAAATATCCCCACGTGACTTACTTCTTCAATGGTGGCGTGGAAGAACCTCTTCCTGGTGAAGATCGCACGCTTGTTCCATCACCAAAGGTTGCGACTTATGATCTTCAACCATCCATGTCAGCGCCTGAAGTAAATACAAAGCTCTGTGAGGCTATCACCAGCGGTAATTACGAGATGCTTATCTGTAATTTTGCCAACTGTGACATGGTTGGCCATACTGGCGACCTCAACGCTGCAATAGAAGCCGCAGAGACGGTGGATAACTGCTTGCAAGATATTTATGCGGCAACCCAGTCAGTTGGTGGGCGCTTACTGATTACTGCCGATCATGGGAATGCAGAAGAGATGCTCGATCCAGTCACAGGTTTGCCACATACCGCCCATACACTTAATCCTGTTCCGATTTTACTCGTAAATGGGCCCGATAATGTAACCAAAATTGCCAATGGACGTCTTGCTGACATTGCGCCAACGATATTGGATTTACTTCATCTGGAACAGCCTGCCGAGATGGACGGCAGATCATTAATTCGGAGAGATGAAGACTAGAAGGTTATTAGAGGACATCCGTGAAAAGCTTGCACACCATCTACAGTAATATTCAGCCATCTCTCATTAGAGGTCGGATGGCTATTGCTGGCGTGATTGTGGCAGCTTTGGTTTTCATTACCCTTCCCGCCCTTGCCCAGAACCAAGACGCAAAACAGAAAATTCAAACTCTGGAGCAAAAAGCCGCGCAGGAAAAAAAAGAGGCGAAAAAGCTCACCGCAGCCTCCAGCCGATTGGGACAAGAACTTTCGGAACTACGCGGACATCTCATTGTGGCAGCTCGCAGAATTCAAAACTATGAGGGCGATCTGACTGCGATAGAAGAAACACTGTTATCGCTTGAAGAAGAGGCCACTTTAAAAAAAGGCCACCTATCTCGCGATCGTGAGAGATTAAGCCGAACGTTATCAGCCCTGCAACGCATTGCTTTATTACCTCCAGAGGCGCTCGCCGCAGCTCCAGGCTCTCCTGTTGATACTGTCAGATCAGCCATGCTTCTCAAAGTTGCCGTTCCTGAGATTGAAACACGGGTTAAAAATTTACGAGGCGATTTGGCTGAACTCGCTGAACTTAAAAGCCGAATCGAAGATGAGCGGGTCGCACTTCTCTCATCTCGAAAAAATCTCAAGCGCGAGAGAGATGGTCTGAACATTCTCGTAAAGAGAAAACAAGCCCTTCAAGCGCAAACAGCGTCATCACAAAAATCCGTAGGCGCGCGTATTAAAAAGCTGGCTCAACAAGCGCGTGACATGAAGGATTTAGTCAAAAAGCTTGAAGAAGAGCGCAAAAGGCTCGTACTCGCAACACCAAGGCCAAAACAAAAACCTGCGACACCAGCACCATCAGTAACACCAGAGAAATCCGTCGCGAAAATAAAAACAGTTCCTGAAAAAGTCACTCAACTCGCTGTAATCCCTGACCCATCACAGATACGAGACTTCCCTTCTCGCCAGAAACGTGTACTTTTATACCCAGCTCGCGGAAGAGTGATCAGTAAATACGGGCAAAAAAAGGGGACAAATGTATCATTCGACAAGGGGTTAGTGATCGCTACACGTCCCGCTGCGCAAGTGGTTGCGCCATTTGATGGACGTATAGCCTATGCAGGAGAATTCCGTGGTTACGGAAGGATCTTGATCATTGAACATTCCGGGCGATATCATACATTATTAGCAGGCGTTGAAAAAATTGATGTGACTGAAGGACAATGGGTTTTGGCAGGAGAACCGGTCGCTCGAATGGGTGACAGAGAGCTGGAACATGAAGAAATATACTTCGAGCTGCGTCAAAGTGGACAACCAATCAATCCAGCACCCTGGATACTAACGAATACAAAGACTTCAAATCTCAATAAGGTGAACGGTTAATGCTCAGTCTCAAAAAAGTGCTTTTAACAACAGCTTTTGCTATTGCACTCCCCACCAGCCTCGTAGCTGATGCACCCGTTGATCCGCGGCGCGATACTTATCGGCAGCTCGAACTTTTCGGTGATGTATTTGAACGCATCAAGGCCAGCTACGTCGAAGAAGTTTCAGATGAAGAGCTGATCGAATCAGCTATTCACGGCATGCTTTCCCGCCTCGACCCGCATTCAAGCTATCTTACACCTGACTCGTTTCAAGATATGCGCGTCCAGACCCGCGGAGAGTTTGGCGGTCTAGGTATTGAAGTCACAATGGAAAATGGCTTTGTTAAAGTCGTGTCCCCTATCGATGATACACCTGCTGACAAGGCTGGTATAGAAGCTGGTGATTTTATCACCCATCTCGATGGAGAAGCGGTACTCGGACTTACCCTGCAAGAAGCTGTTGAGAGAATGCGGGGCAAGGTCGGTAGCGAGCTCAAAATTACGATTAGCCGCGAAGGCGTCGACTCTTTTGATGTCACGCTTGAACGTGCGGTTATCAAAGTCAGATCTGTCCGCCATCGCATTGAAGGCAATGTCGGTTACGTCCGCGTCTCTTCTTTCAACGAGCAAACCACCCCGGGGCTCGAGAAATCCGTCAAGGCAATCCAGGATGAGCTTGGAGATGACTTGATCGGTCTTGTTCTTGACCTCCGGCTTAATCCCGGCGGCCTTCTTACGGAAGCAATTTCGGTATCTGATGCCTTCCTCGAACAAGGGGAAATCGTATCAACTCGTGGACGTGACAACAGCAACGCGCAGCGGTTCAATGCTCGCTCGGGCGACTTGATTAATGGCCAGCCCTTGGTCGTACTCATCAATGGTGGTTCTGCTTCTGCATCTGAAATCGTTGCAGGTGCTCTTCAAGATCACCGCCGTGCGATTATTATGGGCACTCAATCCTTCGGTAAGGGTTCTGTCCAAACCATCATGCCTCTGCTCGGCAACGGTGCCATGCGCCTAACCACAAGTCGTTATTACACACCATCCGGCAGATCAATTCAGTCTGAAGGAATTGCACCTGACATCACCGTTGAACAGGCCAGAATCGAAACTTTGGACACAAAGGGCCAACGGCGGGAAGCCGACCTGCGTGGCGCGTTAGAGAACAAAGGTGGCACCAACGGAGACAAGCAAACCGGAGAAGGCGAAAAAACTGCTGAAGAGAGCAAACCTCTGGATTATCAGCTTGATAGAGCTTTGGATCTGATTCAGGGTATTGCGCTATACAATACAAGTAATAGTGCAAGTAACTAAGCAGCCTATGGTCAAATGCTTTAAACAGTTGAGATAGCTGTGAACTGGAACAAAATAGTCCTTATTGTTAGCTGGATAGCGCTGGTCTCTCTGATCAGCGCTACGGCTGGCTATACGATTTATGGCCCCTCTGTTCCGCTACCCTATGTATATACTCCTCCAAGTCAGACTGAAGAGCCCCCCGTAGAAACAAGCGATCAGAGCAGCGACGAGACACACAGTTCTGACAATATGGCTAGTAAATCAGAAGAACCTGATCATGGTGTCGATGACGCATCAGAAGACCATGACAAAGCCGACGTAACTACTCACGCTGACACACCAGAGGAAGTTCCTGAAGCTGACCACCCGGTAGCAGAAGAAACGACTGATCACTCTCAACCTTCAGACGAGGCCCATGTCACAACTGAGGCTGAAGATAATCATAGCGATCCAGCTAGCCAACCTGAAGAGCACGCGGCCGAGCCTTCCAATGAACATGAAGCGGCCTCAGATACAGGGCAAGAAACATCACTGCCTGAAGCTGAACACTCTGCCCCGGATACAGCCCATCAAGATACCAGTGAGCATGCTTCATCAACCGATGAACATACAACCGAGCACCCCGCTCCGGAAATCGCAGCACTAACACCCACAGAACCAGCACATGAGGACGCTTTAAACAACGTTCCCAGCTGGAAACGGTATAGTCAAAAGCCACCTGAGGCTGGTGACCGACCAAAAATTGCATTGGTTTTAACTGGCTTAGGTCTTTCCCGGGCAGCCACAGAAGCAGCCATCAGACAATTGCCAAGTACAATTACACTTTCTTTCACTCCCTATGCGAGAGACCTGGAGAGCTGGATTGCCTTGGCGAGATCGCACCATCATGAAGTTCTATTGGACTTGCCGATGGAACCCCTGTCCTACCCATCAGATGATCCTGGCCCCCAAGCCTTGCTTACTGGACGCCAACCCGAAGGAAACATAAACAACCTTGCCTGGATCGCAAATAGGGGATCAGGATATGTAGGGATGAGCGTTTATATGGGTGATCGCTTTGTCACCTCTGAGCGGCAAATGAAACCCGTCATGGAATACTTCAAGGATCACGGGCTTCTGTTCCTCGACAATGGTCGAAATAAAGAAAGCCTTGCAGTTAGCCTCGGCTCACAATACGGCGTTCCTGTCGCCGTAAATCAACGCGCAATCGACGAAGCTCAACTTAGCAGGGCGGCAATTGATTCGCGGCTTGCGCAGGTTGAACGCATTGCTTTGAAAAATGGCTATGCAATAGCAACTGGACGACCATACCCGGTAACACTCGAACGCATCGCCACTTGGGCAAATAATCTCGAGAGCAAGGGGTATCAACTTGTTCCCCTTACGGCAGTAGCTTCAGTTCCAGAAACCCCAGTTAGTCAGCCGGATGCTCACAGTTCCACAAGTGCGGCCGCAAGTCATAGTACAGAAGAAGACAAGGGAGAAAGCAGTGGCCATTGATAAAACACTGACCGATACAGATATAGATGCCCTACCCTATCGCCCTTGTGTCGGCATCATGTTGCTCAATCAGCATGGCAAAGTTTTTGTGGCTCAACGGATTGATAACCCGGGAAAAGCATGGCAAATGCCCCAGGGAGGTATTGATGACGGTGAGGAGCCAATTAAGGCTGCCTTTCGCGAGCTTGAAGAAGAAACAGGAACAGCCAATGCCGAACTCGTGGCAGAGAGCGCTGACTGGCACGCTTACGATCTTCCCCGTGATCTGGTTCCCAAGATCTGGAAAGGTCGCTATCGCGGCCAAAAGCAAAAATGGTTCGTCTTCCGTTTCAAAGGTCAAGACAGCGATATCAATATAGAAACTGATATCCCCGAATTTTCAGATTGGAAGTGGACAGATATGTCTTCGTTACCCGACCTGATCGTTCCTTTCAAACGCGATCTTTATATTAAGCTTGTTGAAGAGTTTTCTGATTTGGGGAAATAATACCAACGGCCCCTAATATATCTGGATGAGTCAATATTAGGGACCGTTTGTATAAATCACTTAAAGTACGAGCTTGAAATATCAACGACTTCCACGGACAGCAAAGCCTTACCTTCCAGTAATCCTTGCTTTGCTTGAAGGACCGACTTACCCAAGCTTTCCTTCTGCTCAGCTGTCCGTCCGGGCAAGAGTTTAACGGTTGTATTCACATAGAGTTGCTGATCTGCACCAGTCTTATAAGCGGAAAAAGGGATGGCTCTTACTTTGATCGCAGCTGTGTCAAACAAGCCAGACTTTGCGGCCGCATCAAACACATCATCAACCAGCTGTGAGATTATACCCTCTTCTGCAAGAGGTACTGCGTATTCAATAATACAGTGTGGCATCGTTGATAATTCCTTGAGTTATAGCTGAGGCTTTTAATATTCGATATCGGGTAACCCTTAATATCGGAGTAAACAGCTCGTCTGATTGAAAGTTAAATCAGCCTTACATTTTTAATTTGGACCATTCTGGCTAAGAATAGCTTTATCCTGAATTTTCCTGCCATTTCATGGGTCTGAATTTCACACCGGCCATCAGCTTCCAGTCTTCTACGGGCTCAAACTGTTGATCAAGATAAAAATCAAAACCTGCCGTAGAAGAATTGACATAGAGCTCCTTAAGCTCAAACGTATCACGTATTCGATTTAACAGCCGCGATGCAAGGTTTAATCTTTGCGCGTGTTCGGCGATGAACAGTAACAGGATTTGGCCACCAACCATTTCAATATAACCACTTAACTTGTCATCGACATCTTGGATAACAAGGGCCTTTGATCCTGTCACCAATCGCTTTAGTAAATGATCCGATGAAAGATATTCTACAAAATCTGCCCATCCGTCCTCATCAAAATCATGTCGTATACTTCTTTCAGCCTCAGTTAGTACCAGCTCTGATACAGCTTCGAGATCATCCAGGCCGCAGGGTCTCAAAACCCTACCATCATCGAGAAAAACCATTTCCATAAAGGGCATTCCGGGTCCTTTTCTGCGAGCTAAAGTAACCTGACCAAATTAAAGTAACCTGAGACAAGAAGTTTCCATAAATAAATCATATTAATCGATAATCATCCAGAACAGTATCTACACCAATCAAAGTTGTTCCCCGATATGCGTCCTGCTATGGTGCCCCCGAAAGTCATGGTGACTGGCCCATCACGAGTAGCCAAGCCCTTGTACAATTCTAATACCGTCAACATGAGCAATAAGAAAATGTCCACAGAACAAGACCTACTGACACGCAGTGAAACAAAATGCGAACTTTGCAGTGCACCAGAAAACCTTGCTGGCTTTGAAGTTCCCCCCAGTTCAGATGGGAGTGTTGATCAATCCGTCCTGATTTGCGAAACATGCCGGGATCAAATTAACAATCCTGAAAAGGTCGATATCAATCACTGGCGATGTCTCAATGATAGCATGTGGAGCCAAGTTCCTGCCGTACAGGTAATGGCATGGCGGATGTTAAATCGTCTGAGCAATGAGGGTTGGGCACAAGATCTTTTGGATATGCTCTATCTCGAGGATGAAACGCTGGCCTGGGCTCAATCAGGAGCGGGAGCAGAAGCGCAAGCGGATGAAGACGACGTCAAACATCTAGATTCAAACGGCGTAGTTCTTGAGGCTGGCGACACTGTCACCCTCATCAAGGATCTTAACGTGAAAGGTGCAGGCTTCACCGCGAAACGTGGCACTGCTGTTCGAGGTATCGCACTGGTACCTGGCAATGCAGAACAGATTGAAGGCCGTGTCAGCGGACAGCAAATTGTTATTTTAACAAAATTTGTGAAAAAATCCTGACCACGAAAACAAAAACAAAAAAAGCCCGGGCCAATTTGGCACCGGGCTTTTTTATTACTCTAAATTGTCAGATT
The DNA here is from genome assembly GCA_002162915.1 of Rhodospirillales bacterium 47_12_T64. Lineage (GTDB taxonomy): Bacteria > Pseudomonadota > Alphaproteobacteria > Kiloniellales > Kiloniellaceae > Kiloniella. The sequence goes on along the minus strand of MABB01000117.1, from coordinate 10,229 downwards.
AACCGATGGCAGTAAGCCTGGCTTCAGACAATTCGATTTGTTTTCTTGCGGCGTCACGTCCAGCATCATCCTGAGCGTCAGAGAAGTCCTCTTTCGCGTCTTGAAGTTGCTGTTGAACGGTTGCTTTATCAAGCTCGCTCACTGGTTGAGCAATTTCAGCGAGAACTGTGCAGCGTTCGGTGGTCACCTCGGCGAAACCACCCGCAACGAAGATACGCTCACTAATCTCTTTACCAGAGTAGATCGCGATCACGCCAGGGCGTACCGTGGAGATCATCGGTGCGTGACGCGGCAGCACACCAAAGTCGCCATCTTCACCCGGAACGACAACCATGTCGACGTTCTGGGAGAGAAGAAGTTTCTCTGGTGATACGAGTTCGAATTCCACCTGTTGGTTGGCCATCAATCTCTTCCTGCTACCGGTCTACCGACCATTTAAACTATTCACGAAACCTTAAGCGGCTTCAGCGGCCATTTTTTCAGCTTTGGCAACAACTTCACTAATGGTACCAACCATGTAGAAAGCTGCTTCTGGAAGGTGATCATATTCACCAGCAAGAATGCCTTTAAAACCGCCAATGGTATCTTCTAGAGCAACCTGGACACCAGGTGAGCCAGTGAAGACTTCAGCCACATCAAATGGCTGTGACAAGAAGCGCTGGATCTTACGAGCGCGGGCAACTGTCATTTTATCTTCTTCGGATAGCTCATCCATACCCAAAATCGCAATGATGTCCTGCAAGTCTTTGTAAGACTGCAGCACGCGCTGGATTTCACGGGCAATTGTGTAGTGCTCTTCACCGATAACTGAAGGCTCAAGAATACGGCTGGTAGAATCCAGTGGATCCACAGCCGGGTAAATTCCGAGCTCAGCAATCTGACGAGACAGAACGGTTGTCGCATCCAAGTGAGAGAAGGTTGTTGCAGGTGCAGGGTCAGTCAAGTCATCCGCAGGAACGTAAACGGCCTGAACAGATGTGATAGAACCTTTCTTCGTAGACGTAATACGCTCCTGCATGGCACCCATATCAGTACCAAGAGTTGGCTGATAACCAACCGCAGAAGGAATACGACCAAGAAGAGCTGAAATTTCAGAACCAGCCTGTGTGAAGCGGAAAATGTTATCCACGAAGAACAGAACGTCCTGGCCTTCTTCATCACGGAAATACTCAGCCTGAGTAAGACCAGTCAGAGCAACACGAGCACGGGCTCCTGGAGGCTCATTCATCTGACCATAGACAAGCGCACATTTACTGTCGCCTTCCAGGTTGATAACGCCACCTTCAATCATCTCATGGTAAAGATCGTTACCCTCACGGGTACGTTCACCAACACCCGCAAACACAGAGTAACCACCGTGTGTTTTCGCGATGTTGTTGATCAATTCCATGATTGTCACGGTTTTACCAACACCAGCACCACCGAAGAGACCAATTTTACCACCCTTGGAGTAAGGGCAAAGCAAATCAATAACCTTAATACCTGTTACCAGGATCTCGGCATCAGTCGCTTGTTCGTCAAAATTAGGAGCAGCACGGTGAATTGGGAAAGATGTTTTGTTTCCAATCTCGCCACGTTCGTCAATTGGCTCGCCAATAACGTTCATGATACGACCCAGAGTTTCGGGACCAACAGGAACTTTAATCGCGTCGCCAGTATCAGAAACTTCCTGACCGCGCATTAGACCGTCTGTTGCATCCATAGCAATGGTACGAACAGTGTTTTCACCCAAGTGCTGGGCGACTTCAAGAACAAGGCGTTTACCATCATTCTGTAGTTCTAGAGCGCCCAAAATTTCAGGAAGATTTCCACCTGAAAATTGAACGTCAACCACGGGTCCTAGGACCTGTGTGATCTTACCTATATTTTTATCAGCCATTTAGTGTCACTCCTTAGCCAGTGCGCTTGCCAGGGCTCCCTAAAATTAGAGAGCCTCTTTGGCGGAGATAATTTCAATCAACTCGTTTGTGATGTTTGCTTGACGCGTTCTGTTGTACTTAATAGACAAACTGTCAATCATCTCGCCAGCGTTACGTGTCGCACTGTCCATAGCGGACATACGAGCACCGTGCTCACTAGCGGCATTTTCAAGCATCGCTTTGAAAATCTGGATTGAGATGTTGCGCGGCAACAAATCTCTCAAGATCTTCTCATCCGATGGCTCGTAATCGTAGATACTGCCATCAGCAAGGCCTGATGCATCCGCATCACCCTCAGCTTCAAACGGGATCAACTGTTGAGCAGAAGGAACTTGAAGCATTACAGACTTGAACTTCGCATAGAAGATCGTACAAACATCAAATTCGCCAGCGTCAAACATTCCCAACACGCGGTCAGAGACTGTCGTTGCCTTGTCAAAACCTAGACTAGGTTTTGCAATATCTTCAATCGTATCAACAATTCTGGATCCAAATTCACGTCGTAGCTGGTCACGAGATTTACGACCAATGCAGTAGAACTTTACAGTTTTACCAGCCTTGATCAGCTCATAAGCTTTTTTGCGTGCTTCTTTTACAATATTTGTATTGAAACCACCACAAAGTCCGCGGTCAGCCGCAGCTACGATGAGTAAATGAACGTCATCTTTACCCGTTCCGGCAAGAAGAGGAGATGCTCCCGGCTGTTTGCCCGCAGATACAGCAAGAGAACCTAACATCCGTGCCATACGCTCTGCGTATGGTCGGGATGCTACAGCTTGTTCTTGTGCACGGCGCAGCTTAGCCGCAGCAACCATCTTCATGGCCGAAGTGATCTTTTGCGTCGACTTAACGCTCGAGATCCTAAGTTTCAGGTCGTTTAAGTTTGCCATGTCGTTATTCTGTTCCCACAGCCATTAAACTCTGGACTACCAGTTCCTTATACAAAGATCTTGGCGAAATTATCCATGAAAGATTTCAGCTTGCCTTCGAGATCAGGAGACAGAGCTTTTTCAGTACGGATAGCTTCCAGAATGTCTTTGCCGTTGCCACGAATTTCAGACAGAAGTTTTTCTTCGAAGTGACCAACAGTTTTCACGTCGATCGCATCAAGGTAACCCTTCACGCCAGAGAAAAGAACAACAACCTGCTCTTCAATAGTCAGCGGTTTGTACTGAGGCTGTTTGAGAAGCTCGACCAAACGAGCACCACGTGCCAACAGACGCTGAGTTGCCGCATCGAGATCAGAAGCGAACTGAGAGAAAGCTTCCATTTCACGATATTGAGCGAGCTCAAGTTTAATACTACCAGCAACCTGCTTCATAGCCTTGATCTGCGCTGAAGAACCAACACGGGAAACCGATAGACCAACGTTAACAGCCGGACGGATACCTTTGTTGAAGAGGTTCGTTTCAAGGAAGATCTGACCATCCGTAATCGAAATCACGTTAGTCGGAATAAAGGCAGAAACGTCACCACCCTGAGTTTCAATCACTGGAAGAGCAGTCAAAGAGCCTGCACCGTGATTGTCGTTCAATTTGCATGAACGCTCAAGTAGACGGGAGTGAAGATAGAAAACGTCACCAGGATAAGCTTCACGTCCAGGAGGACGACGAAGAAGAAGAGACATCTGACGATAAGCAACAGCCTGCTTGGAAAGATCGTCATAAACGATCACAGCGTGCATTGCGTTGTCGCGGAAGTACTCACCCATGGCTGCGCCAGTATATGGAGCAAGAAACTGAAGCGGAGCAGGATCAGAAGCAGTCGCAGCAACAACGATGGAATATTCCATAGCGCCATTGTCTTCGAGTGTCTTAACCAAACGAGCAACAGTGGAACGTTTCTGACCAACAGCAACGTAGATGCAAAACAGCTTTTCGCTTTCGCTAGAAGCAGCATCGTTTGTTACTTTCTGGTTCAGGATCGTATCCAGAGCAATCGCAGTCTTACCAGTCTGACGGTCACCAATGATCAGCTCACGCTGGCCACGACCGATTGGAATAAGACTATCAATAGACTTAATACCAGTCTGCATCGGCTCATGAACAGACTTACGTGGGATAATGCCAGGCGCCTTAACCTCCACACGCGTAAGTTCAACATCCTTAAGAGGACCTTTACCGTCAATCGGATTACCGAGACCATCGACAACGCGACCGAGCAGGCCTTTACCTGCAGGCACCTCAACAATAGAGCCGGTACGTTTGACCGTATCGCCTTCTTTAACACCACGGTCATCACCAAAAAGTACGACACCTACGTTGTCGACCTCAAGGTTAAGGGCCATGCCCCGAATACCGTTAGCAAATTCCACCATCTCGCCAGCCTGAACATTGTCCAGACCGTAAATGCGAGCCACACCATCACCCACAGAAAGAACCTGGCCTACTTCGGCCACATCGGCGTCTGCACCGAAGTTTTCAATCTGATTTTTGAGAATGGTAGAGATTTCAGCGGCGCGGATATCCATTACCCAACCCCTTTCATCGTCAGTTCAAGTCTCTGAAGTTTTGTACGCAAGGAGCTATCAACCATGCGGCTACCAACCTGCACAATCATGCCCCCGATTAAGGATTCATCGACAGTTACGTCAACTTCAACAGAACCACCTACAGAAGCCTGAAGAGCATCTGCAATTGCTTTCTGTTGTATCTTAGTTAATTCGTGTGCTGCTGTTACTTTAGCCCGGACTTCACCGCGGCGACGCGCCAGTTCCGCCAAATAAGCGTCTGCCATGTCTGCCAAAACAGCAAGTCGACGATTTTCAGCAACAACCAATACAAAGTTAAGTGTCACTTCATTGACACCCGCTTTGTCGAGTATTGCAGAAAACGCTTTTACCTGCTGGTCGCGTGTATAGAGCGGAGAGCTGAGCAAATCCTGAAGTTCAGAGCTACCTGAAACGAGTTGTTTCAAGCCAACCAGATCTTCAGCCACTGCATCCAATGCAGATTTTTCCTCGGCAATTCCCAGCAACGCTAACGCATAGCGCCCTGCCAAGCCATTCAAGCTAGTGTTTTCGCCTGCCAAGCCATTGCCCCCAAGATAAGCCAGAAATTGACCCTGCCCGAACAGGTCGCATTTCAGTGAAGCCGAAATTCATTTGATAAGAAAAGCACAAACGGTACTAATCATCAGGCGCGGGTTTGGTATCACAGACATAACAGGGTTTCAAGCGAGTCAGACGAAAGATTCGGGCTTTTATTTCACTCTTTTTCGCAACTGCGGTGAAAGTAATCACCGTAAAACCCTGTGAAGCCCCTGTTTATCCTTAAAAATACCCACTTAAGATTCTGTTTTTAGACAATCTTTGGTTCAAAAAAAAACTTCTCCATTCTGAAGATAACCCGCGGTGGCTCTCTGAAGAATCATAGAGAGCGCAAGAATCAAAAGCAGATCAAAATCAGAGAACCCGGAAATGCTACTCACTTAATATCTCTTACAAAAAGGAATAGGGATCGACATCGACCACAACCTTAATCCGTGAAGATGGCTTCACCCGCCCGAGCCACTCTTTGGCAATTCCCTGCGGAGCGATTGAACGTTTTGACATAATAAGAAATCGTCGACGGAATTTTCCCCGCAACAAAGCAAGTGGTGCAGGTGCTGGTCCGAGAATCTGTGCCCCATCAACCTGGGGGATCGCCCGTGCAAGACTGGCACAAAAGTTATCCAGCTCTGCTTCATCTGGCCCTGAGACAATAATTGCCGCCAATCGGCCAAAAGGCGGCAAGCCGCCTCTTGCCCTTGTTTCCGCTTCGAGCTCAAGAAATTTATCTCGGTCCCCGGCCTTGAGCGTCTGCATCACCGGGTGTTTCGGATCTGAGGTTTGAAGCAGCACGCGCCCCTTGCGCTCGGCACGTCCTGCACGCCCGGCAACTTGGTGAAGCAATTGAAACGTTCTCTCTGCGGCGCGAAGGTCCCCACCAAACAATCCAAGATCTGCATCGACAACCCCAACCAGCGTTAAATATGGGAAGTGATATCCCTTGGCAACGACCTGCGTTCCGACCAGCAGATTTACTTTTCGGTTCTGGATATTTTCAATCACTTCACGCGTTGCCGCCGGTGACGTAAGCGTATCACTGGCCATGAGAGCGATATTTGCTTCTGGAAACAACTTGCTTGCCTCCTCAACAATTCGCTCGACCCCGGGACCACAGGCAACAAGCGAATCCTCTGCGGAACAGGAGGGACAGGTTTCAGGTATGGCGGCATTAAATCCACAATGGTGACACTGCAACCGTGAAAAGCGGCGATGTTCCACCAACCACGCCGTACAATGCGGGCACTGCATGCGATGTCCGCAGGTCCGACAAAGTGTCAGCGGCGCATATCCCCGTCGATTAAGAAAGAGCATTGCCTGCTCTCCCGCTTCCAGCGTTTGCCGTATAGCGCCACGCAAAGCCTGAGATAGCCAACCCGGCCCGGTGTTTAATCGTTCGGGCTTATCAAACCGTAAATCAATCAGTTCGACATCCGGCATACCAGCGCCGCCGTGCCGACCCGGTAGGATAAGTCGGTCATACCGTCCGTTCTGTACATTGACCATGGTTTCCAAGGCGGGGGTTGCCGAAGCCAGCACCACAGGACAAGAACAACCTTTCGCCCGAACAACAGCCATATCTCTGGCGTGGTAATAGACGCCATCTTCTTGCTTGAAAGAGCCCTCGTGCTCTTCATCGACAATGATGAGACCTAAGTTTTCATAGGGTAGAATAAGAGCAGAACGCGCTCCGACCACGACAGGAGCCTTGCCTGCCGCCACCGCGCGCCACGTCTTGCGCCGGAGTGCTGGCGTTAATTCTGAATGCCACTCTGCAGGTGCAACACCAAATCGTTGCTCGAAGCGATCCAACCACTGACTTGAAAGAGCAATCTCAGGCAGCAACACAAGAACCTGCCGCCCCTCTTGCATAGCCGCTTCCACCGCCTCGAAATACACTTCAGTCTTCCCTGACCCTGTGACGCCATCCAGGACCACCGTGGAAAAAGCGTGCTCCCGAACCCGGGACATCAGGTCATCAGCCGCTTCTCTCTGTCCCACAGATAGCTCTGGGCCCTTTATGTTTGGCGCAGGTACCGGGAAAGAAAAATCCGGCACTTCGTGATAGCTTTCAACAAATCCAACCTGCTCTAGCCCCTTTACCACAGAACTCGACACCCCGGCTTCCTTAGCCAGATCACCCATCGTCCAGCCACCACTATCTTTGGCGACATCAATAACGCGCTGGCGCGCCGCCGTGATTCGAAAATTACTTTCAACACTTTCCGAATCAATAAAACGATAGAGTTTTTGCCCCGTAATTGTTTCCAGAGCCTGCGGGACAGACAAAGCCATCTTCAGAACCGAGCCTTGGGGAGATACCGTATAAGATGAAATCCACGCGACAAATTTCCTCAATTCATCCTTAAGCGGAAGTGCCTCGGAGACCCCGGCAATTTCTTTCAGTTTCTTAAGAGGAACATCTTCATCAGCCGTCCCATCCCAGACAACGCCGGGAACAATTCTACGCCCGACAGGTACTTGAACAATCTGTCCGGGTTGCAGTTCGATCTGTTGGCCATCAGAGCCATAGGGCAAAATATAATCATAAGGACGATCAATAGGTAACGTTACCTGTACACGGCAACGAAGCGGCTTATCTATGCTCTGCCCAAACAACGTCAGGTCGTCGCCACCTTCAAACACGAATCGTTATCCTCATAATCATAATATTCTGTACAAGCCTGCCGATAGTTTCCGCCAAGACAAGGTAGAAAAACATCTAAATCCCCCACCAGATTAAATAATCACCCCTGTTTATCTGAAATAGCATACTTTATTTATAAGGGAGCTCTGGACCTCTGGCGGTGAGACGTTATCTTGGAGCAGATATATTGCTCTGCACGAAGTGCTGGCCTGTCTTGGGTTCTCATCCCTGGGTCTCAATTTGGCAGAGCTAGAATTATTAAGATTTTTAACGGGGTTATAATGGAATTTTTTATCGACACTGCGGATATCGACGAGATTCGCGAACTTGCAGCCACGGGTCTTGTCGACGGCGTTACAACCAACCCGTCCTTGATTGCAAAGAGCGGTCGCCAGTTTATCGAAGTGATCAAGGAAATTGCCGAAATCATTTCCGGTCCGATCAGCGCCGAGGTTACTTCACTTGAATACGAAGGCATGGTCGCCGAAGGGCGCAAGCTTGCCGCTCTCGCAGACAACATTGTCGTCAAGTTGCCGTTGACCCCGGATGGCTTGAAAGCTTGTAAAACCTTCTCAGACGAAGGTATTTCCACAAACGTGACACTTTGCTTCTCTGCAGCTCAGGCTCTCTTAGCAGCCAAAGCAGGCGCAACCTATGTTTCGCCGTTTATTGGACGCCTTGATGACCTTGCGCAAGACGGGTTAACCCTGATCGCAGACATCGTGGAAATCTATAACGCTTACCCTGATCTGACGACGAAAGTACTGGTTGCTTCAACACGAAGCCCGCTACACATCGTTGAATCAGCAAAAATGGGTGCAGATACGGCCACAATCCCACCAGCCGTACTTCGTGCTATGTTCAAACATCCTCTAACGGATAAAGGCCTCGAAGCCTTCATGGCCGATTGGGAAAAAACCGGTCAGACTATTCTATAGGAATTAAAGACTATGAGCAGCCCTTCTCAGGATGTGGAGACCGACGCCCAGGCCACTCAGGCCAAGGAGCACCTCATCACTGCACGTGATGTCGAAAAATATCTACGACAGCACGCGGATTTTCTGGTTCAAAACCCTCAGGTTATCAATTCGCTTGAGATTCCCGGAAAAACAGAAGGGCGCGGTCTTGCCGATCTCCAGCAGTACATGATCGAAAAACTGCGCAATAAGCTCGAACAGATAACCAGAGAGCGTGATCTGGTCATTACAAGAAGTCACCACAATAAACTTACTCAGGATCGAACTCACCGCGCGGTCAAAGCTTTGATATCCGCAAAGAACTTTGAGCACCTCATTGATATCATCAGCACTGAGCTTCCGATCATCATGGGAATGGACGCCATTGCCATCGGCGTAGAACAACCGGGCGAAGCCGATATTGCTGCCCCTGTAGAAGGCATTTCCTGTCTCTTGCCGGGTATGGTTGACGGCCTGATTGGTCCGGGCCAACCTGCGGTGCTTCGGGATCACATTCAGGGGGATGTTTGCCTTTACGGCACCATGGCTCCCTTAATCCAGTCCGACGCCCTGATCCGCCTGCATATTTCCTCGACAACCCCACAAGCCATGCTGGCGTTTGGATCACAACGCGATGACCAGTTTGAACCAGGACAGGGAACAGAACTGATCAGGTTTATCGGCTCTGTGGTCGAAAATACGATCCGGACATGGTTAAAACTCCCCGAATAGAGAAAGCGGGCCAGACAAAGGGAATAGACAGTATAGATCTCTCCCCTATTCCCTGGCGCGACGACGTTCAAAGAGCAATTGAAGGCTGGTTGCGGTGGCACACGACCGAGAAGCGTTCATCAGAGAATACTCTTGAGGCCTATGCCCATGACATCAGGAGCTTTTTGTATTTTCTCTCCGACCATAGCGGCGAGCTTATATCCTTAAAGATGCTCAACGATCTGCAAACGCGTGATTTCAGATCCTGGCTCGCCGCCCGTGCAGGGCGAGAGCTCAGTAAAACATCAACGGCCAGAGCTCTGTCTGCTGTTCGTGGCTTTTTCAAATGGCTCAATCGACACCAGCTGACGAACAATAACGCCCTTGATATTCTTCGCACTCCCAAACGACCTCACACCGTGCCCAAAGCTCTCACAAAAGATGAAGCTAAAAAGGTCATGGAGGAAAGCTCAAAGCTGCAGGACGACACCTGGGTTGGATTGCGCGATCAAGCCGTCATGTTGCTACTATACGGTTGTGGCCTTCGGATATCCGAAGCCCTTTCTCTCAATCAGGAAGAGGCACCAACAAAGGAACAAGCCACGCTCAGGATTTTAGGTAAGGGAAACAAGGAACGATTGGTTCCCCTCTTGCCTGTTGTTTGCGAAGCCATCGCTAAATATCAAGCCGCCTGTCCCTTTAGCCTGAAACCAGACGGTCCCCTCTTTATTGGCGTCAAAGGAAAGCGCCTTTCTGCGAGAGTGATCCAGCTTCAGACACAAAAGTTGCGAGGGTTGCTAAAGCTTCCAGAAACAGCAACGCCTCATGCCTTGCGGCACAGTTTCGCAACCCACCTCCTCGCCAATGGCGGTGACCTGCGCGCTATTCAGGAATTGCTGGGACATGCATCGCTATCGACGACCCAGCGATACACGGATGTCGATGCAGAG
>MABB01000040.1:20627-21337 GCA_002162915.1 Rhodospirillales bacterium 47_12_T64 | reverse complement strand
AAACCAAATGTTCCCGGTTCCTTGAAAACCGGTTCTTGTAGTACCGGAATAAGTTCGGCTACTCTCTGTCCATCAACGGCAATCGCACCTAAAAAGGTGTTTGACCGAGTTGCGACAAAGAAAAATCGTTCCATTTTAGGAGGCTCGCCCGGCTTTGATTCCGGGCCTGTTTCCGATGCCCATAAATGCCGAATTGAGTTTTCTACTTCGATGGCAATGGAAGTCATTGTATCAAGGTTATAGCCGGGCGGGGGAATGATAATCCCGAAAACGAGGTTCCGATTACCTTCTGGCAAATATTCAAGTTTTGGCAGGAACTTCCATGTCCCAAACGAGGCAAAAACTGTAATCGCACCGACCAGACCGATCGCGATAATTTTTTTCTTAACAACCAGGGCCTGAAAGCCCATAACGAATTTAACAAAACCTGTTCCGAACTGATCAATCCCGGGAAGGTGGATACGGTTCACAGTATCGCTGCCGTCTGTATCATGGTCGCGAAGGAACCGTCGGGAAAGAGCGGGGATCACCGTAATCGATACGATCAATGACAAGGTAACGGATACCGAAATTGCGACAGCAATATCTCTGAACAGCTGGCCAACTTCCAGTTCCATGACCATGATCGGAATAAAAACCATGACGGTGGTAAGCGCTGATACCAGAATTGCACCCCAGACCTGTTGCGCCCCTTCATAGGCGGCAACAGC
>MABB01000040.1:1166-20564 GCA_002162915.1 Rhodospirillales bacterium 47_12_T64 | reverse complement strand
AACCATCCCCACGGCAAAAGCAAGACCCGCCAGGGAAATAACATTAATCGATCTCCCAAGGGCAGCCATTGCAACAAAAGAACCGATGACCGAGACGGGAATCGCCATGGATATAATAATTGTGGCCCTGACGGAACGTAGGAAAATCAACAGAATAATTGCAGCGAGAATACCTCCAAACCAGATATTTTGTCTGACGAGATCAATCGCTGAATTGATATAAATGGTCTCGTCATAGACCTGCTCCAGCTTTAATCCGGCATCAGGGATCGAACGGACATTGAGATCATCAATAGCCTGATAGATACCGTCCATTGTTGCAATGACATTAGCCCCGGTTTCCCGGGTGGCATTGAAAGCCATGGCCGCGTTACCGAGCACCCTGATGTTAGAACTCGGATCTTTGTAATTAAAGTTAACACGTGCGATATCGCCAACAGTGACCCTTGCGACGCTTCCTGTAACCGCGTCCTGAGTACTTCGTAATACCACCTGTCTTACCGCCTCAAGCGTATTCAGATCGCCTTCGGTTCGCACGATGTAACGGCGTTTTCCCTCTTCTACGTCACCTGCCGAAACAGAGGAGCTTGCGGCCCTTAACGTGCTGACAATTGAGCTGGTGGTCAGGCCATACCGCGCAAGAAGTTCCGGGAGGATAACAATTTCAATCTCTCGTTCGCTCCCCCCAAAAACATTGACCCCACTAATGCCGGGAACACGTTCAATCCGGTCTTTAATAACGTCTTCGACAAAATCGCCATAGGTATGAATTGGTGCGGTATTACCGTCTTTTCGGGTGAGTACAAACCAGGCAATCGGGCTGTCTTCTGCCCCCGCAGTATCCAGTGTTGGTTCGTCAGCTTCGTCGGGGTAACTTCCGACACGGTCGAGCCTGTTTGCTGTTAGGAGCAACGCTTTACCCATCTCGGTGCCGACGTTGAATTCTAACGTGATCCGACCTGACCCATAAGAAGAGTTGCTGGTCATGCTATGCAGATTTTCCAGACCTTTGAGCTTCTCTTCCTGCTCTGTGATAATCTGGCGCTCGACTTCGGCCGGGGCGGCACCAGCCCAATTGGTTCGGATGGTGATAACCGGGCGGTTTACATCCGGGGTTAGCTGGATCGGGATAAGCTGAAGTGCGACGGCACCAAAGAGGACGACCATGATCACTGCGGAAATAATCGCAATGGGCCGTTCAATTGAAATTTTGATGAGATTCATTACGAGGCTCCCTCGCTTTTATCATCATCCTGTGTCTCTGGTGTCTCGTCTTCAGCTGCCTTGCTTTCGGGTTTTGTGCCATCGGGCTTTGTGTCTTCTGGGATCGCACCATTGATTTGGAGAGGCATTCCCGGGAATAGACGTTCGTTACCCCGGGTGACAACCTGGCCGCCTGGCTGAAGGCCATAGATGACTTCTATGCGATCACCAATCTGTTGCCCTAACTGGATTGGGCGAGGTTGGGCATGACCCTCAGCATTTAGAAAGACCATTGGACCGTTTGGGCTCTGGATAACCGCATCTTTATGAACCGTGGACACGTCACGTTTGGGGCCTGCCGGTACAAGCAAAGTGATGCTTTGATTGTCGGCGAGTGTTTCCGGGTTCGGCAGTTTTGCGCTTAACCTTACAGGACGGGTCCGGGTTAAAGGGTTCTCTCGTGGCAAGATTGCCCTGATTGTTGCCATCAAGGGCGTACCATCAGCAAGCTTTAGGGAAAACTCCATGCCCGCCTGGATCGCCTTAAGGCGGAGGGCCGGGACTTCGACTTCGATTTCGAGGCTTTCACGTGACAGCAGGCGAACCACGGCATCCCCTGTCTGGACATAAGATCCCGCCTCGGTTTCTTTCGCAAGAACAACACCGTTATAGGGGGCTTTAATCTCCGTGTAGGCCAGGTTGATTTCGGCTTTGCGTAATTTAGCCTTTGCGGTGTTAATATCTGCACGGGCCTGAGATACTTCTGCCTTTGCGATTACACTACTCTGGACGGCGTCTTCATATCTCGATTTGTTGAAGGCCGCTGATTTTCTTAACTTCTCAAGCCTTTTAACATCTTGTCCTGCAAGAATTAATCGTGCTTGGAATGTTTTCAGGCGACTGTTCGAGGCCGTAACCTCGCTTGCGGTCAAATCACGGTCTGCGCGAAGTGTCGCAGAGTTAATCCGGGCAATTATCTGACCTGTTGTTACACTGTCTCCAACTTCAACCAGAATTTCTTCAACCGGGCCGGCAATCCGCGCTGAAACGCTCCCCGTCTGGCGTGCTACCAGGCGGCCGATTACGGGTACGGTCTGGTTCATGGATTCCGTACGAACTTCATCGACACGAACAAGGGATGGCTGTTGAGCCGAAGCGATGGTTGGAAGGATCATCAGGCAAATAGCCATCAGAAAATGTGACGTTGCAAACAGCTGGCGCAAACCGGCCTCCTGAAAATATGCCAAAAGCTGGAGCTTGGCATTAACGAGTGATTCTCTCACTGCTGGTTAAAAGATTTTATATACCAGTAGTGGTTTTGTCGGGAAGTTGACGGTTTAGTTGTTATTAACAACGCCGTTCTCTTTTTGTACCTTAGTTGAGATAAGGGTAATCTGTAAAGTCTAACTCTTGATATCAAAACATAATGTTATCTTTTGAGAACATGGGGAAGAATTTCAGTATTTAAACGAATTAAATAAATAAAACCGTCGGCAGATCGTATAATTAATGACACACTTCTCAGATGTTATGAATTTTGATTTTTAGAAACAGATCTGAAACAGGAGGGTATAAATGGCTACTGCGTTGTTCAGTCACCCTGTAAGTCAACTGCATGATCCGGGAGTGCACCATCCTGAATCTCCCAAGCGTGTTGAAGCAATTCTTCGTGCCCTGGCCGAACCGGACTTTGACAGTTTGGATCGCAGAGTATCGCCCCTTTTGGGAAAAGAAAAACTTCATTGGGCTCATAGCGAAGAACATATTGAGGAAGTTTTCCGCGCTATTCCCGACATTGGCTATGTTGCGATTGATGGTGACACTGTGGTCTGCAAGGATTCTGGCGAGGCAGCGTTACGGGCGGCAGGGGGAATATGCGCTGCTGTCGATGCGGTGATTAACAAGGATGTCGACAATGCTTTTTGCCTAAGCCGCCCGCCCGGGCATCATGCTGAACGTCATCGTGCAATGGGATTTTGTCTTTTTTGTAATCCCGCGATTGGGGCGTATCAGGCTCGAAACGAGCACGGTTTGCGAAAGATCGCTGTGATTGATTTTGATGTCCATCATGGGAACGGAACCCAGGATATCCTTTGGGATGATCCGGATATGTTTTATGCCTCCACACATGAATCTCCGCTCTTCCCCGGCACGGGAAGCGAAGGAGAAATGGGAGTGGCGGGGAATATCTTAAACACGCCTTTACCTTCGGGTGCAGGATCGTTCGAATTTCGCAAGGCGATGGAAGACCGGGTTTTTCCAGCAGTGAAAGAATTTGGACCGGAACTGATTATCGTCTCTGCGGGTTTTGATGCCCACCGCGAAGATCCTCTTGCGTCGATTAATCTGGAAGATGAGGACTTTGGCTGGGTCAGCAAGAGAATTGTTGAGTTGGCGGGTGAGCTTTGTGATGGGCGTCTCGTTTCTATATTGGAAGGTGGTTATAATACCGAAGCCTTGGCACGTTCGGTTTCGCTGCATGTAATGGCAATGATGAATGCTGTAGATTAATATTGCAGGATAATAATAGTTCAGATTGCGATCTTGGGACAAACCCTTGTCTGGTGAAGATTGTCAAAGTAGAGTGCCGCTGAAAATAATTCTTGAGGTTCCCATGACGGAAAATTCACAAACGGGTGAAAATGTAACAGACATTCAGACAATGAGCTTCGAAGCGGCTCTTGCCGAATTGAAAATGATTGTGGAGCGTTTGGAACAGGGCGAAGGTAAGCTGGACGAAGCCATCGGGGCTTATGACCGAGGTGCAAAACTCAAAGCCCATTGTGAGACCAAGCTTCGGGAAGCTCAGGAAAAGATCGAGAAAATCACCATGGGGCCGGATGGTCAGCCTCGCACGGAACCTTTCGATGTGGCGTAATACCAGAGTGTAATGATAATGCCTCGGATTGATCGTGTATGTATTCAGCCGAATATAATTCCTCCTGAGGGAGCTCTCTTTTATGCAGGACATTAAAAAGGCGCTTACTGCGCGTGCTGATGCCGTTGAAGCACGCCTTGACGCTTTGCTTCCCCCTATTTCAACGCCTGAGGGCGAAGTTGTTGAAGCCATGCGCTATAGTGCCTTGGGTGGTGGGAAGCGGTTACGGCCCTTTTTGGTCATGGAAACTGCCGCATTGTTTGATGTTGAGGACGATTACGCACTCGAAGTCGCTGCCGCTCTGGAAATGGTACATTGCTACAGTCTTGTGCACGACGATCTTCCCGCAATGGATGACAGCGATTTACGGCGTGGCCGCGAGACAGTCCATAAAAAATGGGATGATGCGACAGCGATCCTGGCGGGCGATGGCCTTTTGACAGAGGCATTCGGTGTCTTGGCCGATAGCAAAACCCATCCCGATGCGGAGGTTCGTCTGAAGTTGATCACGGGACTTGCTGCGGCAGCGGGGTCCGCGGGCATGGTTGGTGGCCAGATGATAGATCTTTCACCGAACCGGGCCAATCTGGATCTCAAGGGAATTACCCGCCTGCAGGATCTGAAAACAGGCGCGCTGATATGCTATGCTTGTGAAGCCGGAGCCATCCTTGGCAAAGCAACATCGGAAGAGTTGAAAGCCCTTCGCCTTTACGCCAAAGATATCGGGCTGGCTTTCCAGATTGTGGATGATTTGCTGGACCACGAAGGAACACCGGAAGAAACGGGCAAACCTACCGGGGTTGATTTTGATGCTGGCAAGGCTACCTTTGTGGGGCAACTTGGTTTGAATGCTGCCCGCGCAAAGGCAGAGGAATTAATTTGTTCGGCAAAATCTAGACTTGATATTTTCGCAGGAAAGGCGCAGTTACTTCGCGACACTGCCACATTTGTATTAGAACGTAGATCCTAAGGTTATATACGTTCATGAGTGAGATTACAGGCAGGGTTAGATTAAAGGTTTCTGTGGAAATATTAATCCGATCAGGACTATACTTCAGTAACTGGACTTCGTAACTGGTTGCCGAGAGACCTGAAAAACATCTCATGGCTTGTCGAAGCTAATTGAGAAGATAAGTGATGGAGAGACGGGTGAGTCAGTACGGTCATAATCGCCAGACCCCTCTGCTGGACACAGTAAAGAATCCTGCAGATCTGCGTACGCTAGATGAAAGCCAGCTGCCACAGTTGGCTGAAGAAGTTCGTCTGGACATGGTCAACGCCGTATCTCGTACCGGCGGTCATCTTGGCGCTGGTCTGGGTGTGGTTGAACTCACGATTGCGATCCACCACGTATTCAATACCCCTGATGATAAGCTCATCTGGGATGTCGGGCATCAATGTTACCCTCATAAAATATTAACTGAGCGTCGTGAGCAGCTGAGAACCTTGCGACAGGGCGGCGGGCTTTCCGGTTTTACGACCCGCAAAGAAAGTATTTACGACCCCTTTGGCGCAGCTCACAGTTCGACGTCAATCTCTGCAGGTCTGGGCTACGCCGTAGCAAGAGATCTCGCCGGTAAGACGAACAATGTCATCTCTGTCATCGGTGATGGTTCCATGACGGCTGGCATGGCGTATGAAGCCATGAATAATGCCGGTGCCATGAATTCCCGTTTGGTGGTTATCCTGAACGATAATGACATGTCGATCGCGCCTCCCGTAGGTGCTTTGAGCGCATATCTGTCTCGTTTGATTTCTGCCAAGCCTTATCAATCCATGCGCCATCTGGCGAAAGAAATCATTAGTAAATTTCCGCCGCGTATCGAAACAGCTGCGAAACGCGCCGAAGAATACGCCCGCGGATTTTTTACTGGTGGAACTCTGTTTGAAGAACTTGGGTTTTTCTATATTGGGCCGATTGACGGGCACAATTTCACCCATCTTCTTCCTGTTTTGAAAAATGTACGTGATTGCGGGTTTGACGGACCAGTTCTCATCCACGCGGTTACGCAAAAAGGCAAAGGATATGAGCCTGCTGAACAGGCCTCAGACAAATATCACGGCGTTTCAAAATTTGACGTTGTCAGTGGCAAGCAGCAGAAAACGCCGCCAAAAGCACCGCTTTATCAGAACGTTTTTGCCAAAGCATTGATTGCCGAGGCTAAACATGACGACAAGATCGTCGCGATGACAGCAGCGATGCCGTCGGGTACTGGCATCAACCTGTTTCAGGCAGAGTTTCCTGACAGAACTTTTGATGTCGGCATCGCCGAGCAACATGGCGTGACATTTTGTGCTGGTATGGCCTGTGATGGCTATAAGCCTTACGCGACAATCTACTCGACCTTTTTACAGCGCGCCTATGATCAGGTTATTCACGATGTTGCCATTCAAAGTTTGCCAGTACGTTTCATCATTGATCGTGCTGGCATGGTTGGTGCCGATGGCGTGACCCATCAGGGGAGTTATGATCTTGCTTATCTTGGGTGTATTCCCGGTATGATTATCATGGCCCCGTCTGACGAACTTGAACTGATGCATATGGTTGCCACATCCGCCGTTATTGATGACCAGCCATGTGCCATTCGTTTCCCAAGAGGGGAATCGACAGGACAGATTGAGCTACCAGAGCGCGGATCTGTTCTTGAAATTGGTAAAGGTCGCATCGTTCGCGAGGGGACGCATGTTGCTATTCTTGCTCTTGGAACACGGTTAGATGATTGTCTCAAAGCTGCGGATAAACTTGCGGCACACGGATTTAGCTCTACGGTTGCAGATGCCCGTTTTGCCAAGCCTTTAGACGCTGATCTGGCCCGTTCTCTGGCCCGAAATCACGACGTGTTCCTGACGGTGGAAGAAGGTTCGATTGGCGGATTTTCTTCTCTTGTATCCAATTTTCTGGCCAATGAAGGTCTTTTTGACAAGGGGTTGAAATTCCGCCCTGTCTGTATGCCTGATACATTTATTGATCACGACAGTCCGGCCAAACAACTCGAGCAAGCAGGGTTGGACGCCGAAGGAATCTTTAGCAAAGCTATGTCAGCTCTTGGCAAGGAAGTTGCGGCACCATCCTCATCAATTGCCTCGTTTTCCCAAGCTGACTAAACAGTAGTCTTTAATCGCTCTTATTTTCCAATCGAAGAGACGATCTAAAAGCTCTATACAACTCTCTTCCAACCCGCTAGGGTGAGCGTCAAGTTACAAATTTGCCTGGACCCGAAAGGGGGGCGACGAACAACCTTATTGGCTGCGTGCGTTGGCGAATTTCTCATTTTAGGATCAGATTTATGTCAACCGAACTGTCAACGGACAGGGCTTTTGTGGCCCCTGGCCAGTCTTTGCCGCCTTCCGTGTTTTGGGGAGAAGAAGTCAAAGCCAGTTTTAATTTAGCCTGGCCACTTGTTATTGCACAATTGGCTCAAATGGCTCTCTTTACGACAGATGTTATTATGATGGGCTGGCTTGGCCCTAAGTTCCTGGCCGCTGGTACTTTGGCGACAAGCCTTATGAGCCCGTTTCTGCTTTTCGGTATCGGGTTAATTACGGCTGTGGCACCAATGATGGCGCAGGCGATTGGTGCGCTTGATTTTAAATCTGTTCGCCGAACAACACGCCAGGGCTTTTGGGCGGCGGTACTTGTTGCGACCATACTTGTTGCTTTGATTTGGAACGCTGAGTTTGTTTTCCTTATTCTTGGTCAAACACCAGAGAATGCATCAAAGGCCCAAGGCTATATTCGGTTTGCTGCGTGGAGTTTCTTCCCGGCTTTTCTTTTCCTTGTTTTACGTTGCCTACTCTCATCTCATGGAAAAACATCAGTTGTTTTATACATTACGATCGCTGGTATTGTTGTGAATGCTTTGGGTAACTATGCACTTATGTTTGGTAACTGGGGCTTCCCAAGGTTGGAATTGCTTGGCGCAGGCATTAGCACAACGTTTGTAAATACCGTTATGTTTGTGTCGATTTTGGCATATATTCTTATGCACAGACGATACAAAAGGTACGCTATTCTTGTAAGATTATGGAAACCTGACTGGTCGCGGTTTAGAGAAATTTTTCGTATCGGCCTACCTATTGGTTTTACTTTGACTGCCGAGACTGGCTTATTTACGGCAGCGGCAATTCTTATGGGATGGTTGGGAACCAACGAGCTTGCAGCTCATGCGGTTGCTCTTCAATGTGCGGCTTTGGCTTTTATGGTTCCTCTCGGTATTAGCCAGGCAGCCACAATTAGAGTTGGCTTAGCGTATGGCAAAAAAAATCATGACGGTATTCGCAAGGCTGGCTGGGTTTCGATTGCCATGGGGACGGGCTTTATGATCTTTACCTGCCTGGCGTTTTGGTTGATTCCGAATACTCTGGTTGCCTTCTTTCTTGATCCAGCTCTCCCCGAAAATGAAGCTACTCTTGGCCTTGCTGTTTCGTATCTTGCTGTCGCAGCGCTTTTTCAACTTGTTGACGGATGTCAGGTCGTAACATCGGGTGCTCTGCGTGGACTAAGTGATACGAAAGTGCCCATGTATTTAGCAATATTTGGCTATTGGGTACTGGGACTTCCAATCTCTTATATCGGTGGATTTGTCCTTGGTGGTGGAGGACAGGGTATTTGGTTAGGGCTTGCGGCAGGGCTTGCATTTGTGGCAGTGGTTTCAGTTATACGTTTCACATTACGTGATCGTTTGGGGCTGACTAATTACAAGAGCATTTAACGTGGCAAAAATTGGAAAAAAAAGAGCTGATCAACTCCTTGTTGATCGAGGGTTGGTCGAAAGCAAGACTAAGGCGCAGGCCCGTATTATGGCCGGGCAGATTTATACGAATACAAAACGTGTAGATAAACCAGGGCAACCTCTCCCGGAAGATGCGCCTCTAACGGTTAAGGGGGAGGACCACCCTTGGGTAAGTCGAGGCGGCCTCAAGCTTGAAAAAGGGTTGAAGACTTTTGATATAGATCCAACAGACAAGGTCTGTATGGATGTCGGCGCTTCGACCGGAGGCTTTACGGATGTGCTGTTAACCAACGGCGCGTCTAAGGTCTATGCCGTGGATGTTGGTCACGGACAACTGGCTTGGAAAATCCGAAAAGATGAGCGCGTTGTGGTGATGGAACGGACCAATGCGCGCCACCTTTCCCGTGAACAGGTTCCAGAAGCAATCGACATGATCGTTTGCGACGCCAGTTTTATCGGTCTGGAAACCGTCTTGCCTGCTCCTATGGCACTGGCTGTGCCTGGGGCCTTGATGGTGGCTTTGATAAAGCCCCAGTTTGAAGTCGGCAAAGGCCGGGTTGGTAAAGGGGGTGTTGTCCGCGAACCAGAGCTTCACAAAGAGGTCTGTGACCGGATCGAAAGCTGGCTTTCGGATGAAACCGACTGGGCCGTACTTGGCGTAACCGAAAGTCCTATTAAAGGGCCGGAAGGGAATATTGAGTTTCTGATTGCCGCCAGAAAATTCATATAAATCAAAAATTTCCTGCAAACAGGAGTTTGAGATGCACCGGGATTTTATTCAATAACAGTGCTAACTTTTCGTAATGGCGTGGTAATATGTTGTTTATTGCCTGTTAACCCGCTCGCGTTATTCTAAAAGTTGAAAAATAAAAAAGAGTGATGCCGGGTTAATCATTGATGTCAGGCTATTATTATCTAAGCGATATCTGACGTGTTGCCCTAACTTCTTGCTCTTATACGTTGTTCTTGCACGTTTCTCAGGGGGAAGAAGTTGATGTTATCAATTGCAAAGTGCTGGTGTTCGCATAGAATTGTTGTGAAATTAGATAGGTAGCTAGATCAGAATGGTCTTTAAATCTGTCCGCACAAAATTGTTGATCATCTGTACCCTGTCAGTCCTGATAACAGGACTGGTACCATTTCTGTTTTTTGAAGTCCGGTTTTTCCAACTTGAAGAAGAACGAATTGCTCAGCGTGCATTAGATGTTGCGAACAAGGTATCGGTCCCTTTGTCTCGCTCTCTCTGGGATTATGACGAAAGCACGATTTTGCTGGTTTTGGAAACCCTGATGCGGGATCCTGATTTAGTTCGTGTCCGCATCATACTTCCTGATAATGGCGGCGAGTTTTACCCAGCCACAGATCTTCCAGCCACAGATCTTCCAGCCACAGATCTTCCAGCCACAGATCTTCCAGGCACAGACCTTCCAGGCACAGACCTTAATGCGAAGAGTTTTGAGTTAACGGACATTGATTTCATCCGGATACCGTTGGTCTATACAGTCTTTGACAATAATGAAATCCTCGGACATCTCGAGGTAGGTTACACAACAGAGCGGGCTTATACCGACGTCTGGACCCGGGTCTTTTTGGATGCCCTGATTTTCCTCATTATCCTGATTACATTGGGTGGGGGAGCAGCAATTGCGATTAACCGGGCAATTGGGCGCCCGTTGAAACTGCTATCCCATTCGATCGAAGAGATGGCGACACAAAAAAAGCCCGTCCTTGTAAAGTGGCGTTCAGATGACGAACTCGGTCAAACTGTTGAAGCTTATAATAATATGTTGGTGACGATTGATCAGCATGAGCGTGCTTTAACGGAATCCAAGGAAACGGCTGAAATTGCCAACCGGGCAAAGACTTCATTTCTCGCAAACATGAGTCACGAATTACGCACCCCGTTAAACGCGATCATTGGCTTTTCCGAAATATTGATGAAAGAAAAAGATTACAAGATTGATCAGGAAAGGCGAGAAGAATATCTCGGTTATATCTTTGAAGCGGGTTCTAGCTTGATGACCATGGTTTCTGATATTCAACAAATCTCGCGTTTGGAATCTGCTGAAGCCGGAATTCAAGATGAAGAGCTGGATGTGTCTGATGAAATTCTGAGCTGCGCACGGGCTTTAGAGCTCAGAGCAGCAGATCGCGGAGTTATTGTGGAGTGCTCCATTCAAGGCGATCTGCCTTATTTGCGCACCAACGCACAAGGATTTAAGCAAATCGTCGTTAATTTATTGAGCAACGCCATCCACTTTACGCCACGTGATGGCCAAGTCTATGTATCAGCTTTGTTTGATGATCATCACGGTTTGAGTATATGTTTTTCTGATACAGGTGTTGGTATAAAAAAAGAGGATCTGCCATTTGTTACCGATCCATTCTGGAAATCAGCAGAAGGTGCTGAAGAACGCAGTGGGCTGGGCCTGAGTATTGTCAAAGCAATTACAGAGAGAAACAAAGGGACCCTCTCTATAGAAAGTGAACCCGAAAAAGGCACATCAGTTACTGTTAGTTTCCCAAGCGAACGCCTGATTGAAAGATCGCAGTTGCTGAAGGAAGTTGAAGCGGTTTGATTAATCAGGAGGTCCTTTTTTAAGAACCTCCTGAGGGTACAGGCTTAATTGCTCCCCAAAGGTTTTATCCCTGAGTTTAGAGCGGATACACGCGGATCTTGCGATGCTTGCTCAATCCCCTGCAACATGGGGGACGCTATTTTCAGAAGACTTTTTACCGACTTTAATACAGCGGGATCACTAAGGATCATTGATCCTCCCATTGCATTTTCAAACAGTTCTTCCAAGGGGTCGCGTGGGGTTGGGAAAACAACCAGTTCATGGGCAATATCTTCATGGATCATTGCAGCTTCCCGAGCAACCTGTACAGCCTCTCTGAAACCACCGAGCTGGTCTATAAGCCCATTTTCTTTTGCCTGAAGACCACTCCAGATTTGTCCTTTTGCAATGGTATGAACTTCTTGTTGGCTTTTACCGCGACCTTCGCCGACCTTGACGGTGAAATCTTCGTAAACACGATCAAGCGATCCTTGTAATCGTGCCCAACCTTCATCTGTAAATGCTTTATTGGCACTGTAGAGATCTGCATTTTCACCTGCTTTAACGCCGTCCCATTTTACGCCGACTTTATCCCACAAATCTTTTAATACCATTTTCCCGCCAGCAACGCCGATAGACCCGGTTATTGTCACGGGGTTAGCCAATATTTTGTAAGCTGGCGCGGAGACAAAATACCCACCCGAGGCGGCGACTTCACCCATGGAAATGATAACTGGTTTACCAACTTCCTTTGCCCGAACAACTTCGCGCCACATAACATCAGAGGCAACATACGAGCCTCCGGGGCTATCTATACGCAAGAGAATTGCCCCGATAGAAGGATCATCAATGGCATCAGAAATTGCCTGTGCGATCGTGTCTGACCCCATGGACATGCCTCCGCCAAAGAAAGGATTTCCCTGGCTATCGCCAAGATGAATCTCTCCAATGCCGTAGATCAAAGCAATGCGTGATGCATTTTCAGGAATTTCAGGAGTCGTGCTAAAGGCATATTTTGAAAGGGTTACAAATTTTCGACCATTAACCAGAGCTTCTGCAGTGACTTCATCCCAATAACCGACATGGTCGACCAGATCAGCATCAATCGCTTCAACCGCGCTTAGAGGAGAACGATCCATGAGAGTGGTGATTTCACCTGGTTTCTCACGACTTATGGATATTTCCTTTGCGACCTGGCCAAAGATGGAATCAAGAACGCCTTGAGTGTTTTGGCGCACAGGTTCCGGCATACTGTCACTCGTAAAGGTATTCATGACGCCTTTGAATTCATGGCGCTGGCTGAATTGGGGAAGGACACCAATTTCGTCGAGGACAGGACGTAAATACGGACTTTCCATGCTGAAGCCGGAAATATCAAGATCTCCGGAAGGCTGAATCCAAATATTTTCGGCAGCACTTGCCAGATAATAATGCAGTGTCCCGTGTCCTGCTTCACCGTAGGTTTCTGCAAAAGAAGCAGTCCATTTTCCTGTTTTGGTGAAATCTCTGATGGCCCGACGGAGTTCTTGCGCTTGTGCCAAGCCTAATGGCCCTCGACCTGCGCGTATGAGCAGTCCTTTGACACGGGTATCATCCTGAGCGCGGTAAAGAGCATCGATTACGTCGTGCAGTGGAATGCCGGCTTGAAAGGAGTTGCTGAAATATGAGGTTTGATACGGGCCTTCCCAGATGCCTTCGGATAGGTCAATGGTCAGGATTATTTCTGAAGGTAACGTTTCATTATCGACTGTCTTGCCCAGTTGGTCGGCATTATTAATTATAACACCAATAAGCAAAGCGGCCAGGATAGTTAAAAGGCCCAGCGCAGCAAACAGGCCGAAAATACCTTTAAAAAGAAATCGGAAAAATGACATGACCAAAAAGATCCAAAAGTTGCAAGAATACCTTGAGAGATAAGATGATGATCCTTCAGCTTTTTTGCAAGCGTGGGATGAGCTCAAAGTCTATTTATTCTAGAGGCTGAGCTAAATTGGTCGAGCTTGTGATTGCAGCTTTTTAAAAAGCTGCTAAGTTGGCGCAAAATTACCAAAAAATTAGGTGTCAGGAATTATGCGACGTAAGGCACGCCGAGGCGGCGGTAAACAGATCGAGTTGGAGATTGATATTCTCGGTGCTCGCGGTGATGGTGTTGGCGATCATGATGGCAAACCTGTCTTTGTTCCCATGACCATGCCAGGAGATCGCTTGCGTGTGAAGCTGGTGGGCGAACGTTCCGGTGGTTTGAAAGCGGAGATTTTAGAACTACAAGAACAGGGTGCGGGGCATGTCGATCCTCCCTGTAAACACTTTGGCCCTTGTGGTGGTTGTACGGTACAGCATGTTTCGTCTGATTTTTATCGTCGCTGGAAAAAAGATCTTGTTGTTCAGGCCTTGAAACGCAAGGGATTCAGTGGCGGTGAAGTTGCTGATCTTATTCAAGTAGATGCGGGCACGCGTCGCCGGGCTGTTTTTGCCGCTGCGGCAAGAGGTAAGAAGATCGATCTTGGTTTTCATGAGCGAGAAAGCCACCAGATCGTCGATGTTAAAGACTGCAAAATACTGACATCTGATCTTGGCCAAATTCTTCCTCCGATGAGAGAACTTCTAAAAATTTTGCTTGGTCCAGATCAGTCAAAAGCAGATATCACAGTTATCGGAGCCTCTGCGGGGCTGGATGTCCTTGTCGTGACGGATGCTAAATTGACCTTGGAAGGCCGTGAGGCCATCACTGTATTTGCGGAAACAAACAAAGTCGCGCGTTTTGCTTGGGGACGGCCCAAGAGCGAGCCCGAGCCCGTTGCCATTAGAGATAAACCGATACAGTTATTTGGTGATGTTCCGGTGCTTCCGCCCGAAGGTGCGTTCTTGCAACCAAGTCAAGAAGGACAAGATATCCTGACCAGACTGGTGATGGATTATTTGCCTGAAGAGGCCGAAACTGTCGCCGATCTCTTTTCCGGTTGTGGAACCTTTACTTTTCCGCTGTCAAAAAAAGCGCATGTCCATGCGGTCGAGGGCGATGAGCGTGCGATTACAGCTTTGACATCGGCTTCTCGAAGAAATGACACCGATCACAAAATAACCACTGATTGCCGGGATCTGGTTAAAGATCCTGTGACCGCAGATGAATTAGAGGGCGGCGATTGTGTTGTTCTCGATCCACCGCGAACGGGCGCAAAAGAACAGTGCTATGAGTTGGCGCAGTCAGATATCAGGACGATTATTTATGTTTCCTGTAATCCGAACACCTTTGCCCGGGATGCCAGAATACTTGTTGAAAGTGGTTATTCGCTGAAAGAAGTTACCCCGGTTGATCAGTTCGTCTGGAGTGGTCATTTGGAAACTGTCGCCTGTTTTGAGGCGATTGGTTACGAAGATGACGAGGGCGATGATGGTGACTTTGAAAACGAAGAACAGGAAGATCTTTCCCAGTAAACTGATTGTTAGGCAAGCTGATTATTAGGTCTGGGAATTTTGTAGTGGCGATAGATGGTCCTCAATGATTTTCATGGAGACCTCTATCTGCTTGCTCATAAGAGCGGATCTCATGATTTCTTTTTCCTTGTTACTCACAACTGAATGAGCAAAGGCGTGGTCGCGCATTTCCCTGTTGGGCCAAATGGCATAGGCCACCCAATGGGCATCTGAAGCCAGATGTAGTCGAGAACCCTGAACGCCGTATTGAGATCTGAGTTCAAGCGTAACCCGGTGCCATATTTCCTTGAAGGGGACGATTAAGTCGGGATTGATCACCCAGTGGTAAAAGGTTGCAAAGGCATTTGCATTTTCTTCGGGGGAATTTTCTGCGGGAATGGGAAGCAGGAGGTCGTCGGTAACCTCTAATTTCATTTCAGGGTGGCGCCGTTTGGTACATTCCCTCATTTGCATGATTTGATCTTGATGGGGAATGCCAGAGGCAAATGCCTCTGTTCTGTGTTCGAGGCTATCCCACAGAGCATAGGCCAGATAGCTATCGTCATCACATTTATGAAGCCGGGACCCGCTTGACCCCAATTTTTCTTTCAGACAAAGCGTAACATCTCTCCAGGCAGAAATGAAATTCTCTTCTGCAGAAGGCTTTAGATCCCAGCGATATATGATGGCTTGCATGAGGCATAATAGCACAAATGGCTGGATTATACCATCGTCCCCTGATATTGACCCGTCCAGATCGCGTCAATATCAGGGGACGATGGTATTATTAAACTCCGGGCTTTGCTTGAAGTTGCTTTATCCTTATATTTCCTATGTAATATCGAAAATATCTTCACCCCAGTGCTGCACTTTATCCTTTTGATTCAATGTCCTTTTGAGGGATCTATGGAAATCCAGAAAATACCTGTTGCCGACCAGAAAAATTCGCCTGCCCAAACGTCAACTGCCAAAGTTGGTGTTTTGTTAATAAATTTGGGCACGCCGGATGGTACTGATTATTGGTCGATGCGTCGATATTTGAGCGAATTCTTGAGTGATTCCCGTGTGATCGAAGCGCCAAAGTTACTCTGGCAGATTATCCTCCAAGGCATTGTTTTGACGACTCGCCCGAATAAAAGCGGGGAAGCCTATAAGGAAATCTGGAACACAGAAAAAGATGAGTCGCCTCTTCGAACCATCACACGTGATCAGGCAGAAAAGTTGCAGAAGTCGTTGGCAAAAGAACATCCCAATGTCGTGGTCGACTGGGGGTGGCGCTATGGTAATCCAGCCGTTAAAGGACGGATTGAGAGCCTACAGGCACAAGGTTGTGACCGTATCCTCCTCTTTGCTCTTTACCCGCAATACTCGGCGACAACAACAGCAACCGCCTATGATAAGTGTTTTGATGCGTTAAAGGTGATGCGCAATCAGCCCGCTGTTCGCTGCGTTCCTTTCTATCACCGCGAACCAGTTTACATTGATGCCCTGGCAAAATCTGTTGAACAGGGCATTGCTAAATTATCATGGCAACCGGATGTGACCATTGCGTCATTCCATGGTCTGCCTGTGGAATATTATGAAAAGGGCGACCCCTACTACGACCACTGTGTTGAAACAACGGACCTGTTGCGGACGCGACTTGGCTTGCCAGAGGAAAAGCTCAAACTTTGTTTCCAGTCTCTTTTTGGACCAAAGGAATGGCTCAAGCCTTATACTCAGCCAACGGTCGAAGAGATGGCACGAAATGGTGTGAAAAACCTGGTAATTCTCACGCCGGGATTTTCTGTCGATTGTGTCGAAACTCTGGAAGAAATCGATATCGGCGTTCGCGAGGCCTTTCTTGAGAACGGTGGTGAAAACTTCGCCTTTATCCCCTGTCTGAATGCAGGTCAGGGCGGTATGGACGTGATTAAAGACGTAACACTACGCGAGCTTCAGGGGTGGATTTAATTCCACTGAACAAAATATATTGCCCTATTTGAGGCTGTCTTAATTTTAGGGTCTATTTTAGGGCAGAGAGAACATTGGAGTAATCGTCTGTCCAGATTTTGTGTGAAGAGTCGAGAGTGAGTTTTCTCCAGTGGTTTTCTTTTCCCTTTTGGGTCGTGCTGGAAAGAGGAATCAGTTGATCCAGGTATTTTTCCTCCCGTGCTAAAGCAATCCAGGAGGAGTTAAAATGATAAGGTCGACGAGACTTTGCTTCTTCATCGCGCCTATAATGGTAAATGCGCGAGTGTAAACCAGAAGCTTTTGATGTTACTGCGACGATTGGTTCAAGATCGAAATATCGGTTTGAAATATGAAGGATGATTAAGCCATCAGCCTTTACCTTGTCGCGATATAGGTCGATGGCTTCTTTTGTGAGTAGATGTATCGGGATCGAATCAGACGAAAAGGCATCTGCAATCAAAAGATCATATGCCTTGTCATCAATGCCTTGAAGAGATAAACGGGCATCGCCGATAATCACCTTTGTATCCCCGGCACATTCACTCATGTAGGTGAACATTGATGGATCTCGGGCCATTTTTTCGACGAGGGGATCAATTTCAAAGAAAGTCCAGTTTTGTCCTGGCCGTTGATAACAGACCACAGTACCTGTACCCAATCCAATCGCACCAATTTGTCGAAGAGGTTTGTTCGTATCTTGATAGGACTGAAATAACAGGCCGAGCCCGGTGTCGCTGTGATAGTAGCTCAATGGTTCGAGAGATCCGGTGAATTGCGTGCCGTGGATTGTCGTTCCGTGTTTGGCCGTTCGGATTTCTTTTTCAGGTCCCTGATAATCCGTATCTTCCAGTGTCGTTTTCCGCACGGTATAAACGCCAAAAAAGCTGCGTTCCTGAAAAACAAAATTATCTGAAATTCCGCTAACTTGGCCGCTTAAGAACAGGCAAATGGCTGTGCTGAAAGCAAGTCGAACAGGCCTGCCAACACTCTCTATTAATAGTAATAGGACCAGTGCCGCAACAATTGTTGTTATCAGCTTTAGGGCCAGAATATCATCTGATTGTATTAACCGGGTTAAGCTCACCAGGCCCACGATTAGGAGCGAGAAGATTATATCGGCGTAATAGCTTTCTGCTCTTGGGCCAATCCGGCGGTTAATAATTGATATTATTGCCTTGGTGTTTCTCGGCATCAAGAGTGCTGCCAAGATTAAGAGTAGAGCGTATTCATATATATTGGAGAATATTGTCGGGGCTAAAATACCGACAAATATGCCACCAAGGACGCCGCCAAATGACATGGCGATATAGAAGTTTGTAAGATATTTTGCTGGTGGGCGTGCCGATGCCAGTCGGCCATGGCAGTAAAGAGAAATTACAAAGAAGCTTAATAAACTGCCTCCCACATAGAAAAATACCGCGTCTACTTGAGTGGTTGATACCTTGATAAAAGCGACCGCGAGTAAGAAATACGGGGCAAGTGCCGCGATGAATTTGTGGGGGATAATTGGATTTCGTGAAAAGACGATCACAAAGGTTAGAAGGTAGAGCCCCAACGGAATCACCCATAACAAAGGAGTTGCGAGGAGATCGGTTGTGATTTTATTCGTAACGCTTAGCAGTAGTGCAGAAGGCACAAACGCGAGAATAATCCAATAGGCATAGGTTGATAATACTGGCGCATCTTCGTTGTTTATCTTTGAGCTTACCTTGGTTGCCGCATCTGCGGCGGAGATTTTTGTTTCCTTCTTTTTGAGCGACAGGCTACAGAAGAAAATAAAGATGAGAAGGGCAATAAACCCATAGGACCAAAGCCATCCCTGACTTTCCAAGCCAAAGAAAACTTCAATAAACAAAGGGTAGGATGCCAAAGCAGCAATACTTCCTATATTGCTCGCAGCGTAGAGAAAATAAGGGTCATGGGCATGATCATCTCCTGAGGATCTAAACCAGTCCTGCAAGAGGGGGGCGTTCGCCGAGATGATAAAGAAAGGCAAACCAATTGAGGCTGCAAAAAGCCAAAGTAGCCAAACTGTTGGCCAGTTCTTGGAAGGGGCATCAAAGCCGGCAGAAATTGCTATGGGTAAAGTGAGAATAGCAACTGCCATAATGACGAGGTGAATGATAATTTGAGTGCGTAGAGTAAAGGTTGAAGAGAGAAAGTGGGCATAAATATATCCAGCAAGTAACATTGCCTGGAAAAAGACCATCGCTGTGTTCCAAATTGCTGGAGCTCCGCCCAAGAGAGGGAGAACCAGTTTTGTAAACATTGGCTGGATAAGGAATAAAAGGAACGCGCTCAGACAAAGTGTGACGATATAGAGGTAACGAATAAGAGTACTCATTCCTGAGTTGGTTAATTTCGCAACAGAACTAGAATTATTATTCATTACAATCAACAAATCCTCTGGGTTTTTAGACTGAGGATAATATTGATCACTGGTTAAAACAGTTTTAACTTACCGTGTTAACAGAAGAGGATTTTGCAAGGAGCCCCACCTGTCTTATCTTAGCTCAAAGGGCGCAGACGATGTGATTCTATCTGTTCTGTGCTTTGTGGCGCAACCAGTGATCAGCAAGAGTGAGGGCCATCATGGCTTCGCCAACGGGAACGCCACGGATACCGACGCAAGGGTCATGACGGCCCTTGGTGAAGATCT
>MABB01000040.1:718-1110 GCA_002162915.1 Rhodospirillales bacterium 47_12_T64 | reverse complement strand
GGTTTGATGGCAAAACGAACGACGACGTCCTGCCCGGTTGAAATCCCACCGAGAATACCGCCTGCATGGTTCGAGGTAAAATGTGGTTTGCCATCGACCATGCGGATCTCGTCGGCGTTTTCTTCTCCGCTGTAAGCTGCGGTATCAAAACCATCACCGATCTCGACCCCTTTTACCGCATTGATCGACATCATGGCTTTTGCAAGGTCTGAATCCAGCTTGTCATAAACCGGATCGCCAAGCCCGACGGGAACATTACTGGCGACAATTTCGATGACAGCGCCAAGGGATGAACCGGCTTTACGAGCTGAATCGAGATAGGTTTCCCATTCTTTTGCTGCAACAGGGTCAGGGCACCAGAAGGGGTTGTTATTAACTTCGTCCCAGTCCAG
>MABB01000040.1:0-637 GCA_002162915.1 Rhodospirillales bacterium 47_12_T64 | reverse complement strand
GACCTTCCGAGCAATGGCACCGGCTGCAACCCGCATCGCGGTCTCACGTGCAGAGGAACGTCCGCCACCACGGTAATCACGAATGCCGTATTTTTCCCAATAGGTGTAATCGGCGTGGCCCGGGCGGAATTTTTTGGCGATATCGCCGTAATCTTTGGAACGCTGGTCGGTGTTTTCTATGAGGAGGCCAATGGGGGTTCCTGTGGTCTTACCCTCGAATACACCGGACACGATCTTTACCAGATCGGCTTCCTGACGCTGGGTCGTAAAGCGGTTCTGGCCCGGTTTGCGTGCATCGAGATACACCTGGATTTCTTCTTCGGTAATATCTATGAGCGGAGGGGTTCCATCCACAACACAACCAATAGAGGGGCCGTGGCTTTCGCCCCAAGTCGTAAAACGGAAAATTTCACCAAAAGTATTACCAGCCATAGTGCTCTCGCAACGTTAGTTCATTTCGTAAAAAAGGGGAACGGCAGCTCAGCCGCGCTCCCCCGTATTATATATCTCCAAGAGATATTGTCTTTAAGATTGTGGGTTGAAATTACCCAGAAGTTCAGACAGTTCTTTTGCTTTATCCACGTTCATCATACCAACGACGTGATAGCCGGAATCAACATGGTGAATTTCACCTGTA
>MABB01000022.1 GCA_002162915.1 Rhodospirillales bacterium 47_12_T64 | reverse complement strand
TTTCCTGATTTAGGATAAGAGGCTAACCAAAGAATTCCAGGCATGTAACAATTAACTCCAGCTTATCAGGTGTGTTTGTATATAGATTTCGATGACACACTTCTACACTACGTTTAAATCACCTATGTTTTAATCCGGGCATACTTAACAGTTTAATCCCTTCCCAAGCAACAATGTTCCCGATGAAAACGACAGAATGACACTTTTCGAATTACGGATTCTGGCTATGAATTCCCTCCTATACTATTAACAAAACCCCCGAAAACATTAACATTCTTTAGCAAACAGCTTAAATTGTTGCATCTATGCCACAGTGAAACCCCAAAACAACAGCCAAGCACCAACAGAGCTTGAACTCTAAAAAAAAAGGGTGTTATCTGAGCACACGATTTGGAGGGGGCTCTCCTCTCTTTGTATATTTTTGGAGATCGAAATGAAAAAAATTCTGCTCGCTAGTTCTGCAATGGTTGCAGCGGTTGCAGTTTCAGCACCAGCATTTGCTGCTGACGGCGAAATCAACCTGTCTGTATTCACACAGTTCCACGCTTCTTCTACAGATGCTGATGTTAATTCTACGGCCACAAACAACGGTCATGATTTCAACACAAACTCTGAAATCAAACTAAAAGCTTCCAATACTGCTGACAATGGCTTGAAGTACGGTCTTGTTATCGAACTTGAAGCTGATCAGGGTAACACTAACAACACAGATGAAAACTTCATCTGGCTCGAAGGTGATTTCGGTCGCGTTGAACTCGGCGACCAAGATGGTGCTGCAAACAACCTGTTCGTTGGCGGTGCTGACGTTGGCCTGACTTACGGCATGATTGATAACCCAACTGGTTCTTCTGTTTCCGGTTCTGGTGCTGATACTGCTGCTGATGTTGCTGATACTTCTGATTCAACAAAAATCACATATTACACACCAAGCTTCAACGGTTTCAAAGCTGCTGTTTCTTACGCACCTGATGGTTCAGAAGGTAGCACAGTCGCAACATCTGTTGTAGATTCTGCTTCATTCGAGCAAGCTGTTGAAGCTGGTTTGAACTATTCCGGTTCTTTCAACGATTTCTCAATTGATGTTGGCGCTAATGGTGTTTGGGCAGACCATAACGGTAATGCTCTTGCTGGTTCCGATAGCAGCGACAATCAATTCTGGGGTGCTGGTGTTGGTTTTAACGTTGGTTATGCAGGCTTCACAGTTGGCGCAGGCTACACTTACGAAGATGGCGACAAAGTATTTGATAACCAGAATTCTATCGATGCTGGTGTCAGCTACACAACTGGCCCATGGTTGGTTGCAGTTGCTGGTGTATGGTCAGAAACAGAAGCTGTTTCTGGTGGCACAGACGTAGAAAACCAAGCTATTTCTGCAGGTGTACAGTACGAAATTGCTAAAGGTCTGTCTGTATACGGTTCTGCAATCACTGGTGACTACGAAGGTGGTTCAGGCGATTTCACATCCGTTCAGTCTGGTGTTCTTGTAAGCTTCTAATTTAAGCTTTCAATAAACTAAATGTACTGCCGGTGCTAATTTTAGCATCGGCAGTATTTTTTTGTGCTTTTTTTTGTGTTAGCAATAGAGCCATGTTGAAATCGGTTTGGAAGAAACGTTCATGATCTTCAAGAGTTTTGGTTCTCGATACCTGGTGGTTCTCCCCATCTTGCTTTCACTTGCTGCTTGTGGTTTGCAGGGTAATGACAAGAAAATTGAGGATGAGTCTGACAAATACTACAGACAGACAGGTGGCTCTCTCCTTGGTGGCGAGGGTGGCTTAAATCTTCTTGGTGGCGATGATAAGAAACCTTCCGATGGCGGTGGTGCTGGCATCGGTGTAAATTCTTTCCTCTGGCGCGCTTCTCTCGACACAATCGCTTTTATGCCGTTGACTTCGGCTGATCCTTTTGGTGGTGTTATTATCACCGACTGGTACAGCCCGGAAGAAACCAAGGCCGAACGCTTTAAAGTTAATGTATTTATCCTTGGTCGCGATTTACGCGCTGATGGAGTCCGCGCTTCCGTATTCAAGCAAAAGCGCGATTTAACCGGTAGTTGGATCGACGCAAAGGTTGATCCCAAAACGGGTACAGAACTCGAAGACGCTATTCTCACGAGAGCGAGACAACTTCGTATATCCTCCAGTGAATAAATTAAGCTCCTCAATAAGAGTTGAGTTAAATATTCATAGTTTAAGTCTAGAGGCTACAGATGAGGATTCTATCAACTGTGGCCTTTAATCTGACTAGTCCAACTGCCTTTTTTAAAGGCTCGTATAAGTTAAGAGAATAATGACACGCTATAACGTCAAAGAAACGGAAACCAAGTGGCAAAAAGCCTGGGTTGATAACAACTGTTTCACCGTAGAAACCGATACAGACAAACCCAAATATTACGTCCTGGAAATGTTTCCCTATCCTTCTGGCCGGATTCATATGGGTCATGTGCGGAACTACACGATTGGCGATGTGATTTCTCGTTACAAAAAAGCCAAAGGCTTTAACGTCCTCCACCCTATGGGTTGGGATGCTTTTGGTTTGCCAGCAGA
Organism: Rhodospirillales bacterium 47_12_T64; assembly: GCA_002162915.1. Classification (GTDB taxonomy): domain Bacteria; phylum Pseudomonadota; class Alphaproteobacteria; order Kiloniellales; family Kiloniellaceae; genus Kiloniella. Next base: position 478 of record MABB01000022.1, on the reverse strand, counting down.
AAATGCCGCCATGGCGCGCGGAGTCCATCCGGGTAAATGGACCTATGAAAATATAGCTGCGATGCGTGAACAGCTACAATCCATGGGGTTATCCATTGATTGGGATCGAGAGATCGCGACGTGTCATCCTCAATACTATAAACACGAACAGAAGATGTTTCTGGACTTCCTCAAAACGGGTCTGGTTGAGCGAAAAGAGTCATGGGTGAATTGGGACCCCGTAGATCAAACTGTGCTCGCCAATGAGCAGGTTATCGACGGTAAGGGATGGAGATCTGGCGCAGAAGTAGAAAAACGTAAACTCAGCCAATGGTTTTTCAAGATTACAGACTTTGCAGATGAACTGCTGGAAGGTCTGGAAACGCTAGACCGCTGGCCTGAAAAAGTCCGCACGATGCAGCACAACTGGATTGGCCGCTCTGAAGGTGCGCGCGTTTTCTTCCCGCTAACGGGTTCAGAAGAATCTATCGAGGTTTAT
>MABB01000118.1:11641-21903 GCA_002162915.1 Rhodospirillales bacterium 47_12_T64 | reverse complement strand
CGGCTTATTGCGAGTACGTCGATAGCCCTGATTACATTGATGGTGCTGCCTTGGTTGAAGAGTATGACAATGTTGTTATGACGCGGACTTTCTCCAAGATTCATGGTTTGGCCGCTTTGCGTCTGGGCTGGGCTTACTGCTCTGCAGAAGTCGCAGATGTCTTGAACCGGGTACGCGGTCCTTTCAATGTCAGTTTGGCAGCTCAGGCTGCAGGCGTTGCTGCGATTAAAGATAAGGCTCATATCGAGCGTTCAAAAGAGTTGAATTCCCGATTACTGAATTGGTTCCGCCAACAAATGGCTGCGTTAAATCTACAAACTCACGATTCAGTCGGGAACTTTGTCTTGGTCAATTTTGACGCTGGCATCAAAGCCGACGCTGCGATTGAGTTCTTGAAAGCCAAAGGTATTCTTGTGCGCGGAATGGCTGCTTATGGCTTGCCGTCTCATTTACGGATCAGCATTGGAACAGAAGAAGAAATGAGGGCGGTGGTTGATAATCTCACTGTATTTGCACATGAGTGATGCCAAAGAACCTTTATTTCAAAAAATAGCCCTGATTGGTATTGGTCTGATTGGGTCATCTCTTGCCCGTGCCACCAGACAGCGTGGCCTGGCTGGTGAGATCGTTGCTTGTGCAAGAAGCCAGTCGACCCGTGACAAGGTCATGGAACTAGGTATTGCAGATGCGGTTTTCGAAAATCCTGCAGAAGCCGTTCAGGACGCTGATCTGGTTGTTTTTTGTACGCCGGTGAGCACCTATGATAATCTGGCGCTTGCGATGTCTTCTGCCTTGAAGCCAGGGGCGATTGTAAGTGATGTCGGGTCCGTCAAAGAATCTGTCATCAGAGATGTTGGGCAGCATTTACCTGATGGGGTTCACTTTGTGCCCGGACACCCTATTGCAGGAACTGAACACTCCGGACCAGAAGCAGGCTTTGCAGAGTTGTTTGAGGGACGCTGGTGTATTTTGACGCCTCCTGTGGGGACGAATGCTGACGCACTGGAAAAAGTGAAGACCTATTGGGCTGCATTGGGGAGCATGGTCGAAATCATGACCCCACATCATCACGATAAGGTTTTGGCTATTACATCGCATCTCCCGCACCTGATTGCTTATACCATTGTTGGTACGGCGACCGACTTGGAAGAAAGCCAGCAAGCAGATGTGGTCAAATTCTCAGCAGGTGGTTTCAGGGATTTTACCCGGATTGCGGCTTCTGACCCGATCATGTGGCGTGATGTGTTTTTAAACAACCGTGAGGCTGTCCTTGAGATGCTTCAACGTTTCTCCGAAGACCTTTCTGTCCTTCAACGCGCTGTCCGCTGGGGCGAAGGAGATGTTCTGGAAGACCGCTTTCGAAAAACGCGTGATATTCGCCGCGGGATTGTTGATGCACATCAGGCGGGTACTTTTGATGCTCGTGAACCCGGTAGTGATGAAGATTGATCTGATAAAGGATCATAGCTCATAGTGATTGAAAAGGCTCTTCCGAAGGGGAGGGCCTTTTTTGATGGTAGAGTCTGGGCGGAGGATTATTTAACCAAAACAGGCAGTTTGAACAGTCTAATTGGTCCAACCGAGAGCCAGCCATCCTTCATGAGGAGCGGAGCTTCAATCTCATGACGGCCTCTATCGTTTGTCTTGCCCAGGGCGGCGAGCGATAGTTTTATTCCAAAGCTCTGGCCTTTGTTTAACAACCCATTTTCCTCAAGTTGTTTTACAACCTCATCTGCACCTTCGATCCTGCTTTCCAGCTGGCCTGCTGGTCGGAGGTGATTGTCCAAGGCAAGTTTTCCGCGCGTATCAATCAGCATCGGGCCCCATCTCATGCTGGCATCGTGAAGCGATAAAAAACCTCCGGTATCACGCCAGATGTGTAGGGCTTTCTCAATTTTCTCCTTTGGAATCTTTCCATACAGAGTGCCATCCAAATTCAATTGAGAAATCGGGCCACCCAAAGGTGTCTTCTTTAGTTCAGGGTGATTAATGTCCTGGGCTTTAACCAGAATATTGAATTCCTGTAACGGGTTTTCTGCTGTTGCAGCGCGCAAAGGACCTAGCGTGGTGTCAAGAGTGGCTATCGAGAGCGGATGATGGCCTTCACGGGTCACAGACAAATTGTCTGCTTTTAGTCTTGCACTTAGAAGTTCGCCCTCGAGAGATAAACGGGCTGTCGATTTGGCTTGAGAGCTAACCACATTGATAGCGGGGGCATTCTGGGGAAGACCATCAACCAGATGTTCGCCTGAGAGATCTATCTGCATGCTAAGGGGAGACCAGGGTGTGGCCTCTGCAATGAGCCTTTGGGTTTGCCAGTGCCATCCGTCGGGTGAGGTTATCTTTGGGGTTTCGAGTGTTGCCTGCACAACAAATGGGAAACCGCCAAGCGAGAGTTGACCATGCGTAATCTCGAAACCACGAGAGCGTTGTTTGTCGACCCATCTGGTTAAGCCTGTTTCCATCTGATAGGCAGCCCAAAACCAATAGGCAATCGATATGACAATCAAACTACCCAAGATGCCAATACCAGAGATCAACAATTTCCGTGCGTAAGAACCAGAGGCAGGCTCGGGGAGAGAGATTTCTTCAGGCATTGGATTTTATCCCGGATATTTTACAGTATTTACCACGACGGCTTTATGTTGCTGAATTCAGACGATAAACTCATAAGTTCCTACGCATAGCCGATTCGGAGTATCAGAGCAATGTCGACCCCTGAGTTGAGGGCCTTTTATGATTCAAAATTACCCCTGGAAGAAGGGAAAGATTTTTGGGTCTTCGGATATGGATCTTTAATGTGGAATCCTGGCTTTCCCCATGTGGAAGTGCAGCCTGCGACTTTAGAGGGATTTCATCGGCATTTCTGCATTTATTCGTTCTTTTACCGAGGGACACCGGAATGCCCGGGACTGGTTCTTGGCCTTGATGTCGGTGGTTCATGTGTTGGTATGGCCTACCGTGTTCCCGCTGCAGAGCGCGAGGTGGTAATGGATTATCTCTTTGAGCGGGAGATGATTTCAGGGGTGTATAATCCGGGATGGTACGACATCACTCTCAAGACAGGAGAAATTGTTAGCTCGGCGACCTTTGTTGCGGACACCCGTCATGAACAATATGCAGGTCGTCTAGGTAGTGAAGAACTCATTGCGCATTTACTGCAGGGTGTTGGTAGTAATGGTCGTTGTATCGAATATCTCGAAAACACTGTCACCCATCTCAAGGCGCTGGATATTGATGATCAGGGGCTGGAAGACCTATTGGGTAAAGCCCATGAGGCCTTGAAACTGGTCCCCTAGTTCAGGTGCTGAGAAACGTATTCGATCAAGGCATCAAAATCGGTTAGCAGCCAGAACAGTCCCAATACGATCAAACCACCTAGAGGTAATGTGTACCAGGGGTGAGTGAGGGGAACGTTCTCACCACAAGCATAGCAAATATCGTCGTCGATACCAATTTCAGTTGAACACTTTGGGCATTTTCTAGGCTTAGCCATCGTTATTTGCCTTCAACTTTTTCAGCTTCGTCGATGAGTTTATTACTTGCGGTTTCAATCGTATCTTGCAGTGTTTTCATAAATATTTTTGATTTGATGCCTGCGGGGATCATGGGCAGATACTCAAGTACAATTTTTCCAGGTTTTTTAACAAAAGCATTCTTCCCCCAGAATAACCCAGAATTTAGGGCTGCAGGGCAAACCGGTACACCCAAACCAGTATAAAGAGCTGCAATGCCTGTCTGGTATTGAGGAGCTTGTCCGGGAGTTGAGCGTGTCCCCTCTGGGAAGATGACAATTGGTCGTCCGTTTTCCAAGGGAATTTTTGATTCGCTAATCATCTGTCGTAAAGCTTTTGTGCCAGCTTTCCGATCGATCGCAACGACACCACTTTTCCAGAGATACCAGCCAAAAAAGGGAATGCGCAGGAGTTGTTTTTTGAGGACGATGCAGGGATTATCCAAAAAGGCCATTAATGCAATCGTTTCCCATGCGGACTGGTGCTTACTGACCAGTAAAAACTTCCCATCTTTTGGGAGGTTTTCCTGTCCACGAATTTCATAAGTTATTCCGCATATAACCTTTAGGAGCCAAAAGATGACCACGGCCCAATAATGTCCTGCGATTAGCATATAACGCTGCGGAAAAACCATTAGTAACAAGCATGGTGTAAAGAAGATCGCACACCAGATGAGATAGAAAATATTGAAGGTCAGGGATCTCGCGAAAACCATGGGGTGTTATCCAATCAACTTTGCTTGCATGTCTTCAGTCCAGTTCCTGACCTGAGCCAAGAGAAACTTAACGTATTCAGATAAAATGAGCGTCATGCTTCCGGGCCAAAGCCACCAATCTTTCTGTTTAACATGTTCTGGAAAAACAGGATGAGGATAGATGGTTATGTTCGGCATGGCATGGCGAAATTCCAGGAGACTTCTTGGCATATGATAGGAGGCGGTGACAAGGCGTAATGAGGAATAATCCTGTTCATCGACCCAAGTTTTACTTTCTTGAGCGTTTCCTCGTGTGTCGTCAGCTTGGTATCCCAGTTTTACACAGCACTCTAGATTTTTAGGGGCGCGTTGAGATAGTTGCAAGAGTTCCTGGACTTCTACGCCTTTATAAACACCTGAAATAAAAAGTTTTTTGCCCTGACCTTGAGATAGAAGATCTAAGCCGGTATTAATTCGGTCACTTCCTCCTGTTAGCACCACGATTGCGTCCGCGATTTGCCCGTCATTTGTTACGTCATCGGGTAAATTGGTCGCGAACCAGAAAAAACCGATGATCCAAAACAAGAAGGCAGCCACAGCTATAAAAGAACCTACCTTCAGCGTGATAAAGGTCTTTCGATTTGTTCGGTGAAACAATGATATCATCTTTCCTAAATACTACGGCATTAAGGCAAGACTACGGAGAACTGTCAGCCGAGCTGTCATCATGGCAATTACAGAGGCGCCCAATGGCATGAGCAAGAACAAGCCCCATTCCCCAGCGGAGAAAGTCAGACTTGGTAAAATTGAACTATTTGCTTGCCCGAGAAGAGAGCTAAAGGACGCGATTGTTATGCCCGCAAGAAGCAGTCCCGATAACCCGCCAGCAGTGCTCAACTTTAGGGCATGGATTTGGAAGCGTGCCGCAATATAGGAGTCATGAGCTCCCATATGGTGAAAAAGCTCAACGACTTGTCTATGGATTGCCAGGCCCATACGCGTAACAAGAATAACCATCAGGCCAGCGGCTCCGCCCACCAGTATGACGACCAATAGTGATACCAATTGAATAACTTTGGCCAAGCCGAGCAAATTTCCAAGCCAGCGTTGGTGATCATCGACACTTGCTTCTGGAAAACTTTGCGCGATTATCTTGTTTATTGCATCTATCGTTTTGACGTTGGATTGTCCCAATTCTACGGAAATCAAAAACGGGATTGGCAAACCCTGTAGCAGGACATCTTTGCCGAGCCACGGTTCCATCAATTTATTGAGTTCAGCGTCATTGAGTATCTCCACCGTCTCAACATTTTCAAGCTGGACGAGTTTGTCCTGTAAATCTTTGAGGTTTCTTTCGGTAGACTGACGATCAGTTGGTGTTTGTCCTGCGGGGACTTGAATCGTAAGGCTGTTCGATAGGCCTTGATCCCAACGATTTGCAAGCTTGTTCATGGTTATTGCCACAACAAGGGACATTGTTGCGAGATAGACCATAACAGCAATCAACCAGGGTAAAAATCGACTTGAAGCATCCCGATCCAAGGGGACATCATTACGTGCCCCGAACATTTACATAGCCCCTGTATTGTGTTGAACAGAGGGTGATTGTGTATTTTTTATCAGCCTGACTTCGCCGTTGATAATTTTGAAAACAGGGTGATTGAATCTGTTAACCAGGGCTTCATTATGAGATGCGACAACAATCGTGGTGCCGCGTTTGTTTAATTCTTCAAACAAAAAGAGAAGGCGCTCGGCAATTTTGTCGTCCAGATTACCTGTTGGTTCATCGGCGAGTAGTAAACTGGGCCGTGCGATTACAGCGCGGGCGATTGCGACACGCTGTTGCTGTCCTCCGGATAGAGTCGGAGGTTTGGCATCCAGATAATCAGCCAGTCCAACCCAAGCTAAAAGCTCACTCACATTGCGGCGAACTTTCTCGAGAGAATTACCTGTAATCGTTAAAGGAAGGGCAACGTTTTCAAGGGCTGTCAGATGGTCAAGAAGTCGAAAATCCTGGAAGATAATCCCAATTCGACGACGCAACATTGTCAGTTCTTTTCGATCTTGCTGTGATACGTCGCGCCCAAAGATACTCAGTCGTCCAGACGACGGGCGATGGGCCAAATACATCAGGCGTAATAGAGATGATTTTCCTGCCCCACTCGGGCCAACCATAAAATGAAATGAGCCGGGTGCGAGTGTGAGATTGACCTGATGGAGCACATCTGGGCCAGTGCCATAGCGCAGATGAACATCCTGAAACCGAACCAAAGGCTTGAAATCCATGGCAGTGAACGAGGTGGGAACAATGACATGTTTTCACAGTAAACGTAAAGACTTGAGCATTTAATAATTTAAACTCTTTAATCACAATTTGAGATTACCTAGAGATCCCAGTTTTATGGCGGCCCTTATGCTAGGGTCTTATGTCTGGTCTTGCGTTCGGATTTTCTGCACCGTATAAATTACCACTTGAAAAATTAGCCCTTGAATTAAGTTTCTTAGCTGGTGATTGACCGAATGATAGTTTCTTGTCCTGAATGTGACAGTAAGTTCCGACTTGCGCCTGAGGCGTTGGGTGACAAAGGGCGTAAAGTCCGTTGTAAAAGCTGTCGTCATACTTGGTTGCAAGTGCCAGATACTGAACCTGATACTGAAATAGAGATTGCTTCTCCCTCCGCGAACCCGGAGCCCGAGGATGCGACGCCGGATATTCCCGAGAATATTGCTGGTCCTGCCAATGAAGTCCCCGATCCGATTGAGGATGATTTTGTCGAACCGGGAAAAGTGCGTTCAAAGCGCCCCAAAGGTTTTACGGCTGAGAAGCAAAAGAAAAAGGGTAAAGGGCTTCTCGTTGGTTGGTTACTGTTATTCATTCTTGCTGGGGGGCTTGGTTATGGGTTTTGGAGTGAGCGCGTATTGATTGTCAGTACGGTTCCGCAAACCATGAAATTATATGACCTCCTTGATTTACAAGTATTTCTTCCTGGCGAAGGCTTGGTGATTGAGAACCAAAAGTTCGAACAAGCGACTAAAGCAGGAAAAAAACTGATCGTTCTTACGGGCGAAATCGTTAATGCCACGAAAGAAAAGATTATCGTTCCAAAGCTTATTGGCTCTTTAAGGGCGAATACGGGGGAAACCCTATCTCGAAAAACGATCTCTCTAACAGTTGAGTTTCTAGAACCAACAGAAAAAATCAATTTCCTGATTGAATTAACGACTGCTCCGAATGCTATTCAAGCCGATGTTAATTTTGTTTCGGATGAAGAGGCTTTGCAAACTCCAGATTTTGAGCCGGTTAAAAAATAGGTTCTTTGCTGCGTGATTTTACGAGATGGTTTTTCTGGATAATTTTCTGTGGAATTTTCTGTGTAATTTTCTGGCATGGTAACATTCCAACCATCGTGATATTCTTCATCTTAACGTAGTGTTAACCAAACACGTAACTGTAGTTGCGGTGGGGATTTATGTCGAAAATCTTAATTGCCGAAGATGACAAAGCTGTACGGAGTTTTGTGGCACGTGCTCTTACTCACAAGAAGCATGAAGTCACTGCTGTTGGCGATGGCATGCAGGCCTTAGAGGCAATGGGTGAAAACAAGTACGACCTTTTAATCACTGATATAGTTATGCCCGGGCTTGATGGTATTGGCCTTGCCTTGATGGTTGCAAAGGATGCACCTGACATGCCGGTTTTACTTATGACTGGATATTCTGCTGAAAAACAACGGGCACATAATCTTGAAGAACTGATATTTAAAGTCGTAACGAAACCTTTTAGTCTTCAGGAAATATGTACAGCTGCGGAAGAAGCCCTCGCCGTAAATGCGAGTTAATTTCAACCCCTCCCGGTACGTAGAAGAACTTACCTGTAGTCGCTAAAACATAATGTAGTTTTAAAAACGATCTAGCAGTCGCTGGATGTATGTTTTCTCGTCCCGGGGGCGATTTCGATCATTCCTACGATCTCGCAGTTCACGGAGAATCCCTCTACTTTTAAGGAAATCGGCCTCGCCGGGGAGCGGAACACCCTGTTTTGCAACGCTCCCACCATTACCATCGACATTTCTTCCAAAGGGATCTCTTCCAGAGCCATCTTTTCCTTTGACCCAACCACTACCACGTTCCGGAGCCTGACTAAGCATTTTTAGATATTTTTCAGCAGCTTGCTCGGTGCCGTTTTGTAATTTTCGTAAACTTCTTGTCTGTGCGCGGACAACCTGTTCGCTTTCCTTGCCGTCACCGTCTTGCCCTTGTAAGGCATCTCTCGCAATTCCCATGGATTGCTCGGCTTGATCAAAGTCCTCGGGCACATTTCCCAGCAGTTCCTGCAAGTTTTCCATTAACTGCTGAAGCTCTTGTCGTAATCTTTCCTGGCTTCGGGCATCCCCAGCTTGTTGTTGCTCGCGTCCGTCACTCTGCTCTCCTGGTCGGCTGTCTCCTGGTATTGTGCGGGAGGACGGCTTGTTTCCCTGTTCACCCTGTTGGTTTTTGCCGTTTTGCTGTTCCTGTTGCCTCTTGTAACTATTCTCAAGTAACTCTTCTTGGCGCTTGGTCAGGCTCTGTAGTTTCTCAAAAATCTCTCGGCCCTTGTCCCCTGCGCTATTTTGAGGCTGTTGTCCATTTTGAAAGGCGAGGTTTTCAAGCATGTTTTGTAATTCGGAAAGGAGTTGTAAAGCTTCTTCCATTGATCCGCTCTCTGCCAGCATACGCGCTTGATCAATCATGTTCTGAAGGTCTTTACTATCAAGTGTCCTTGCGCCATCTGGGGGTGTTGGTGGAGCTTCTTCGGGATTGTTAAGAAACTCTTCAAGCATCTTTGCCAGCAGGCTATCAACAGCTTGCTGAAGCTTATCCATTAATCGGCTTATTTCGTCGGGATCAGCTTGTGACGAAAGAGCTTCACGTAATTGTTGCTGAATGTCGCGCAGATCTTTTTGTACGGCACTTAATCTGCCGTCTTCAAGATGTAGTGCAGTTTTCCATAAAATTTTCTGAGTTTCTCGCTCTGCCCCTTGCCTCCTGTCAAACAGAAGGTGTTTTCCAGCGATTGTCATTGTGAGGGAAACAAGGCTGTCATAATCATAATAGTCAGGTCGTTTTACGAGGCCACCAAGGGTCGCAATCACGTTTACTTTGTTTTCGGGAGCGTTCAGGTCTTTACGAAGCTTCACAAGATGGCGTGCAAGAGGGTGGGAGAAAGATCTTTCTGGAATAACAATTTTAATGGGTTCTGTGTGCCCTTTCTGTTCCATAGCGTCCTGAACAGAAAGTTGAAACCAGACCTGCTCACCAGCCAGTATGTGGTCGGTAAGGTCGAGGTAGTATTGGCTCTCATATTCTTTGCTTTGGCTCGCGGGGAGGGGGATTTTGATTGTTTCTGCCAAGGTTTGATCTTCTTGCCAAAAGCTGATTTCGAGAGTTGTTGTGCCATAGTCATCAAGAGTTTCGAAGGCTATTTTTAGCAAACCCTGTTCATTTTGGGCAGGGCTCTCCTTAAAGTTAACTTCCGGGCTCTGATCTTCAATAAGATTGATGTTGGTGTTAAGAAGAGTTCTGTAAGAGGTGGTTATATTCAGCTCGCCGCTTTCTTTAATTAAAAACTCTCCTTGGTGACTTGTTTCGCCGGTCCGCTCTATCTCAACATTATTATGTGCAAGTTGAACGTCAGGCGTTGGCTCCAGGCCGTGAACCTGAATAATTGCCTGGCTGCCTTCTGGAATGTCCAAATACTCAGGTATGGGGAAATCTTTATCAAAAAATAAGGGAGAAGATCTAGTGTAATCTGGAGGGGTGAGCCACATACTGTAGGTTATGCCGCCTTTTTGACCCGCGGGAAGCAGACGATCAAGGTCGAAGGCAGAGTTTACTCGACTTGGCCATTGATCAAATGAGAACAGAGCGACGAACAATCCCAACACGATCAAGGATCTTAGTCCGTAGGGATCAAGGCGAAAGAGTATTGGGCGAGGAGCGGAAAGACGCAGAGAAGATAATGTACCCGCGAGACGTTTCTTGTTTTGTAGCCAGAGTGATAAACCTGTCTTTGT
>MABB01000118.1:3228-11593 GCA_002162915.1 Rhodospirillales bacterium 47_12_T64 | reverse complement strand
GTTATTGGTATGCTCAAGTCTCCTAAAAGCCGCATGCCGATCTGGTATCTTTAATTTGAGTGCCGCCCAAGATCCTGTGATTAGTAACAAGACCCCCGTAACCAGAAGAAAGGTGACATGAGCCCAAGCTGGTAATTGGGAGGGGATACCTAGAAGTATAATGATTATGGTGGCAAAAAGTGTGGCCCAAAATGCCCATGAGGCAGACAAGAAGGCTTCCCACAAGAGGACAAGCCTGGTTAGAAAAGTTGTTAAATTTGTCTTCCAAGGCAGTCTGGGTTCAGGCCGAGAGGTTCCTGATGCATTTACACTTTGTTTTTTGGCGGCATTTTCCATCGGTCCATATGTTCCTTTGGCAGGCTCATTTGGACATACCGCCCTTAAACAGTTGTGGGCTTTCTAGTGCGAGCTTTCTAAGGGTAACCTAAGAAAGCCAATCTGGCAGAATGTCCTGTTTTATCAGTGTATCATAATCAATGCGTTTACGTACAATCGCATATTGATCACCTTTGACCAAGATTTCGGGAGCATTCAATCTGGTATTGTAACTCGATGACATGACAGCCCCGTAGGCCCCTGCAGATTCCATCGCGACAAACTCACCGGCTTTTACCTCTGGTAGGGGTCTTTGTTTTGCAAAAGTATCACCTGATTCACAAATCGGACCAACGATATCACAAGGCGTGATTTCTGCATCGGGAGCAGGCTGGTTCAATGGCGTGATGTCGTGCCAAGCATCGTAAAGCGATGGTCTGATCAAATCGTTCATGGCGGCATCAACGATTAGGAAGCGCCTGTTTGTACTCTCTTTGACATAGATGGTTTCCGTAACCAAAACGCCTGCATTGCCCACAAGAAAGCGTCCGGGTTCAAAAATACACTCTGCATCCAGATCTTGCATGACATCGCTGACGGCTTTTGCGTATTCACTAAGATCTGGCGGTGTTTCATCCTTGTATTGGATACCTAATCCGCCGCCAAAGTCGATACGCTTTAGCGGCAGGCCTGCCGCTTTTAAGTCTTTATAGAGCTTGGCCAAGCGTTCGAATGCGTCTTTGAACGGACTTGCGTCTGTAAGCTGGGAGCCAATGTGTACCGCGAGACTTTCGATCGCGATATTGGGCAGAGCTTCTGCTCGCTCAACAAAATTGCGAACGCTTGGTATATCGATACCAAACTTATTCTCAGCTTTACCTGTAGAAATCTTGGCATGGGTTTTTGCATCGACATCGGGATTTATTCGAAAAGCTACAGGTGCTGTTACGCCAAGCTGTTTTGCGACACTGGAAAGTGCTTCCAGTTCGGGGAGCGATTCGACGTTAAACTGAAGGATACCTGCCTTTAGTCCGGCAGCCATTTCACTCGGCTTTTTGCCAACACCAGCAAAAACGATTTTTTTAGGATCTACACCCGCAGCCAGAGCACGGCGAAGTTCTCCTTCTGAGACAACGTCGGCACCGGCGCCAGCTTTGGCGAGAGTCTGAATGACAGATTGATTAGAATTCGCCTTGAGCGCGTAGCATATCGTACCTTTCACACCAGCATCTGTGAGCGCAGTTGCAAAGGAATTGTAAGCATTCACCATTGCTTGTGTGGAGTAACAGAAGAACGGCGTACCCACTTCGCGAGCAATGTCTTCCAGCGGCAAGTTCTCTATGTGGAGCTTGCCGTTACGATATTCAAAGGCACTCATATTTATTGTCCGTATGTCTTCGTCGTTGTTCTGGAGTTCTTACGTATATTAAGACTCTCCGGAAGGAGGTTTTCATCCGGTATGGCTTCGGCTGATCCGGTTGAAGCGTTAGGTGTCACTGCGGGCGGATAGGGATACTGTTGAGGGTAAGCTTGGTCTCCACCCGGCCGATCCAAACTCCCGACCTTGCCGCAAGCAACCAGTAGGAAACCTGCGCCAATTAGAACTGTGGTTGCAAGAGATCTTTTCCAGCTGAGTTGTTGTCTCGATACAATACAGGTCTGTTTCATGATAAAAACCTTTCCCTGGCCGCTTTTGCGGCAGCTTTCACGTTTTCAGGTGCTGTGCCACCAAAACTTGTCCGACTTTGTGCGGATTGTTCAACGGTTAATACTCTGAATATGTCTTGTGTGATTCTTGGTTCGACACTTTGCATTTCTGCGAGAGACAGATCACTGATATCACAATTTTTATCTTCTGCGTTCTTAACGATAGTTCCGGTGATATGGTGAGCATCTCTGAAAGGCAATGCGAGTTCTTTAACCAGCCAATCAGCGAGATCAGTTGCTGTGAGAAACCCATGAGCCGTTGCCGAGAGAAGGCGGTCGCGGTTTGCAACCATGTCGGTCACCATGCCGGTCATTGCAGTAACGCTGAGGATCAAAGTATCTGCAGCGTCGAATACAGGCTCTTTGTCTTCCTGCATGTCTTTACCATAAGTAAGGGGGAGGCCTTTCATGACGATGAAAAGGGTATTCAGCGATCCGATTACCCGCGCGACTTTACCGCGAATGAGCTCTGCAGCGTCAGGGTTCTTTTTCTGCGGCATGATTGAGCTACCGGTGGTGAAGGCATCGGACAGTGTTACGAAACCAAACCCCTGCGAACACCAGATAACCAATTCTTCGGCAAAGCGGGATAGATGTATTGCAAGAATAGCTCCCGCAGACATGAATTCCAACGCATGATCGCGATCTGAAACTGAATCGAGCGAATTTGCGGTTGGACGATCAAAGCCGAGAGCTTCTGCGGTCGCATGCCGGTCGATTGGGAAAGATGTACCGGCAAGGGCAGCAGCCCCGAGAGGGCATTCGTTCAATCGTTTCCGGCAATCAACAAGACGACTGCGGTCACGGCCAAACATTTCTACATAGGCCAGCATGTGGTGACCAAATGTCACAGGTTGCGCCGCCTGGAGATGTGTGTAGCCGGGCATGATTGTATCGAAATTATCTTCGGCCTGTTTGATCAAGGCCTCAATCAAGAGACCGGTTTGTTTATCCAGTTCATCAATCGCACTACGCACCCAAAGCTTGAAATCCGTTGCTACCTGGTCGTTTCTGGAGCGTGCTGTGTGCAGACGACCTGCAGCATCACCGATGAGTTCGCGTAGCCTGTTCTCGATATTCATATGAATATCTTCGAGGGCAGCAGAGAAGATAAACTTACCTTCTTCAATTTCTCGCGAAATTGTGTCTAGACCATCAAGGATTGCCTTGCCATCTTCAGAACTGATAATACCTTGTTTGACCAACATGGCACAGTGAGCTTTTGATCCTGCGATATCCTGTGCGGACATGCGCTTGTCGAAGTCAATGGATGCATTAATTTTCTCCATAACTTCTGCAGGTCCAACACTGAAGCGTCCGCCCCACATTGCATTGGCTGTTTTATCACTGGCTGATTTTGGTTCTGACACAGTATTCTCTTTCGTCTTCTCGGTCGTACGATTTTATGGACTTTAAAATATGATCCAGGTTAATGCCCAGCGGCTTTTCAGTGTAGGTGCTCTCTTATTGCTGACAGTTATATCGCTTTCGGCCATATCACTCTCAGTTACCAAGGCGAGTGCAGAAATATCTGAAAAACCACCTCTTGAAGGGCGACTCGATGGGAACTTTACTCTCTTCGATCCTCCTATTCCAGTGCCTATCGAAAGCTTTCAAGGTGATGACGGAAAGCTGATGTCTTTGAAGGACATGAAAGGGCAAGTTTTACTTGTGAATTTCTGGGCAACGTGGTGCCCGCCCTGTGTAAAAGAGATGCCGGATCTCGATAAGCTGCAAGCAGAGATGGGAAGTGATTCTTTCAGAGTGATTACGCTCTCGGAAGATCGGTCCGGGTTGAAAAAAATATTACCCTTCTTCAAGGATAAGGAACTTAAAAACCTTCCTGCCTATGTTGATATTAAGGGGCGTGTATCCCGGGCATTTGGCTTGCGTGGATTGCCTTCGACATATCTTGTGAACAAGCAGGGGATGATCGTTGGCACCCTTATTGGTCCTTATGAGTGGAATGCTCCCGAAGTGAAAACCTTGATCAAGTTCTATACTGATCAATAGGTGTAATCTGAATTCTAAAACTAAAAGAGCCCTGTGCATGATGATGCACAGGGCTCTTTTTTCTTGAATGTCAGGTGCCCAATTGAGGGCTGATCGTTACCGCGTTGGGACGGGTGTGTCGCCGCCATAGTCGTAGAACCCGCGGCCAGCTTTTTTGCCAACCCAGCCAGCTTCTACATATTTCACAAGTAGGGGGCAGGGGCGGTATTTTGTGTCGGCAAGGCCTTCATAGAGGACCGACATAATGGCTAGACATGTATCGAGGCCAATAAAATCAGCAAGCTCAAGCGGCCCCATAGGGTGGTTTGCACCAAGGCGCATTGCTGTATCAATCGAATCAACCGTGCCGACCCCTTCGTAGAGAGTGTAAACAGCCTCGTTTATCATCGGAAGTAATATGCGATTAACGATAAAGGCAGGAAAATCTTCGGATGAAGCCGATGTCTTGCCCAGCTTTCGCGTCATTTCCTTGATGGCCTGATAGGTCGGCTCTTCTGTTGCAATACCTCGGATAAGTTCGACGAGTTGCATCACAGGAACCGGGTTCATGAAGTGCATACCCATGAACTGTCCCGGACGGCTCGTAACGGCTGCCAAACGGGTGATTGAAATCGAAGAGGTATTCGAGCAAAGTATTGCCTCTGGCTTTAACAGAGGACAAATCTTGCGGAAGATATCTTTTTTAATTTCTTCATTCTCTGTAGCCGCTTCAATCACGACGTCGCATTGATTAAGGCTTTCGAGCTCTTGAGAATTCGTAATTTTCAGAAGTGCGGCATCTATGTCTGTTTCGGAAATTTTACCCTTGGTGGACTGACGCTGCATATTCTTTCTGATAATCGCGAGAGCGCTGTCAAGTTGCTCTTGATTGACATCGACCATGCGAACATCAAAGCCGGCAAGTGAGCTGACATGCGCGATGCCGCTTCCCATTTGCCCTGCGCCAATAATGCCTACGGATTTAATTTCCTGAATCGTCATACTCTTTGCGAGCCTTTCCGCTACTTCTAAAATCTAAAACAAGACGCTATCACATTTGATAGCGTCTTGCCTCAGGATATACTGCAGAACGATCTTTGGATAATCAAGCCACAAGGGTTTGATTTTAAAAAGATCACCTACCCAAGTTCTTTTTCAAGCTCGGGAATTGCATCGAATAGATCCGCAACCAGGCCATAATCAGCAACCTGGAAAATTGGAGCTTCTTCGTCTTTATTAATTGCCACGATGACTTTTGAATCTTTCATCCCGGCAAGGTGTTGGATCGCACCGGAGATACCCACAGCAATGTAGAGATCCGGAGCGACAACTTTACCGGTTTGGCCGACCTGATAGTCGTTTGGAACGTAGCCTGCATCCACAGCGGCACGAGATGCACCAACTGCAGCGCCAAGCTTGTCCGCAACGCGTTCGAGCATGGCGAAGTTTTCGCCGTTCTGCATGCCGCGGCCACCAGAGATAACAACACCAGCGGTTGTTAGTTCGGGGCGTTCTGATTTGGTTAGTTCCTGACCTTCGAATGAGGAAAGGCCAGCATCGCCAGTTGCATCAACAGCTTCTACTGCTGCTGAGCCACCTTCTTCTGACGCAGCATCAAAGGCTGTACCGCGAATGGTGATCAGTTTGATTGCATCAGAAGACTGTACGGTTGCCAGGGCGTTACCTGCATAGATTGGGCGTACAAAAGTATCTGCTGATTCGATTTCTGAAATTTCAGAAATCTGTTGGACGTCCAAAAGAGCAGAGGCGCGTGGCAGAATGTTCTTACCGTAAGTGGTTGCCGGTGCAAGAATGTGGCTATAACCGGAAGCAAGCTTCACGATCAAAGGTGCGATATTCTCAGCAACGTCCTGAGCATATTCAGGGGCATCAGAAACCAGAACTTTGGAAACACCAGCAATTTTTGCTGCAGCTGCGCCAGCATTGGCACAATCAGAGCCAGCAACGAGAACATGAACATCATCACCGAGCTGAATGGCGGCGGTAACAGTATTCAGAGTAGCAGGCTTGATGCTTGCATTGTCGTGTTCGGCGATAACAAGAATAGACATCGTTAGATCACCTTCGCTTCGTTCTTCAGTTTGTCGACCAGCTCAGCAACGGAGCCAACGATGACACCTGCATCACGCGCAGGTGGCTCAGTAACTTTTAGTGTGGTAACACGCGGCGTTACATCAACACCAAGATCCGCCGGGTTCGTGGCATCAATTGGTTTTTTCTTTGCCTTCATGATGTTTGGCAGAGACGCATAACGTGGCTCGTTCAAACGAAGATCGACCGTCAATACGGACGGTAGTGGCAGGCTTACGTTTTGCAGGCCGCCATCAACTTCACGTGTGATTTTCAGCTTATCACCATCCTGCTCAACAGCAGAGATGAATGTGCCCTGGGACCAGCCCAACAGAGCAGCAAGCATCTGACCAGTCTGGTTGTTATCACCATCAATGGCCTGTTTTCCGAGAATAACAAGGCCAGGCTCTTCGTTGCCGACGACGGCTTTGAGGAGCTTTGCGATCGCGAGCGGCTGAAGCTCATCATCGCTTTGGATGTGTATGCCGCGGTCTGCACCCATAGCGAGGCCAGTACGCAACGTTTCTTGAGTCTGAGTTGGACCAGCTGATACAACAATAACTTCACTGGCTATGCCAGCTTCTTTCATGCGTACAGCTTGCTCTACAGCAATTTCACAGAAGGGGTTCATCGCCATCTTGACGTTGGTTAATTCAACGCCTGTTTGGTCGGACTTAACCCGAACCTGCACGTTCGCGTCAATGACGCGTTTGATCGGGACGAGTACTTTCATCGAGAAGTATCCTTAAATTTCGCGCTTTTCCTTAGTAGATTTATGGGAATCTCAAATCCTACAAATCCACTGTTTAACAGCCAGTCGCCGGGAACTTTAGGCTCGCCGACATGTACTGTCAATGATCGCCTTGATTAGTTTCCAGGGCGGTCATCGGTTTGCTCCGGGTATCCAGAGCACGTCCTGAGCGCCATTGTCATTGACATGCCGAGCCAGAACAAAAAACAGATCTGAAAGACGGTTGATATACCGTAACCCCTCAGGGTTTATATCTTCCTCTTGCACCAGAGCCGAAATCAGGCGCTCAGCGCGTCTGGAGACTGTGCGAGCTTGGTGTAGAAATGCCGCCGCCGCAGTGCCGCCGGGAAGAATGAAAGATTTCAAGGGAGCTAAACTACTATTGATTTCATCGATCTCTTGTTCCAGCCTCTCCACCTGTTCTGCTGTAATGCGCAAGGGAGGATATTCAGGATCTTTTTCTTCGGGGCAGCAGAGATCTGCGCCAAGATCAAAAAGATCGTTCTGGATGCGAGAGAGAATATCATCAATCCGAGCTTCGCTATGTAACCTGACAAGACCGACAACCGCGTTGGTTTCGTCGACGGTACCGTATGCTTCGACACGCAAGTCGTGTTTGTAAACGCGCTTGCCGGAACCCAAAGAGGTTTTTCCTTTATCACCGCCCCGGGTATATATGCGTGTCAACTGAACCATAAAAGCGAACTCCGTTTAGCGGTTGAGACCTTTCATTTTCGTCAAAATTCTTATTACGGTAAAAACCATAACCCAAGTTGAAACGATTGTTATATCACCGTTGCGACTGACTTTTGACGAATTTGGCTGAAAAGCGTGTTGAAAGTTTTATATCAAGCGTTTTTGGCCCAAATTGCGATCATGAATATGACCAGAGCAACACCTTGAGCAATAACGCGATAGCGCATGAAGCGGTTGGCGTTTTTCATATTGTACTCTCCGCCACGTGCCATGGTGATCAGACCTGCGAAAAGAATAACCAGAACAGTTGCAAGTGACAGAACGATAAGAATATTAAGAAAGCTGTCCATAATTTATACGATCTCGAAAATAGGATAACGCCTATAGCTTTGGCAAAATGCTGCTATGCATCATTACGCATTCGCAAGCTATAGAAAACGAGAAAGTTATCGACATCGAGGTTTTAGTGATTTCGAATAACATCATCAACCTTGACGCTGCATTCCTTCGAGGAGGGCAACGTAATCGGGATTGTCGGGCGTGATATAGCCTTCGCGGATTAAGAAATGAATGATTGCGAGGCTAACATTGAATTTGAAATCATCCGTGCTTTTAATCCGGTCAATTACTTGCTCAATGGGCCAAAGGTAAAATTCGTCAACTTCTCCATCTGTATTTTGAGGAATGAAATCTTCCGAAAGATAGAGGTCGTAGATAAAAAGAATGTCATTCCTTAGGCCGTCGTCTCTCTCGCATCGATAAGATAACATGCCCGTAGATTTTGCCTGTCTGGCTAAGACTGCTGGTATATCA
>MABB01000118.1:0-3189 GCA_002162915.1 Rhodospirillales bacterium 47_12_T64 | reverse complement strand
CTCAATCCGAATGGCTGACCGCCCGCTACAATGTGGTCAAGTTTACCTGGTGCGTTAGGCTTGCTCATGGATCGCTTGCCAACCCAGACCTTCAAGCCCTGATCTGTGTTAACCAACCCGTTGACATGAACGCCGTAGCTTCGGATCCCAAAATATCCGGCGGCACCTCGATCCATCTTCATCAAGGGTGGTCGACCCCATTGATTGGTAATTGGATAATATTCATTACGCCAACGCGGGATGATACCATCCTCGAGGAGTTGTTTGAGGACGCTTTCTACTGCAGAAGTGCGTTCATCGAAACCATCAAGCTTTTCCGATAGCTTGACCTGCTTGTCGGCCGTTTCGAATACACTGGGGAAATCACGAAGACGGTCTGCAAGTTCATGCGTAACGTGCCCATGAATTTCTGAACCGATAATGAAAGGGCGATAATTTTTCGGATGCCAGTGATGACAGGTATTCACACGGTCCAACAAAGCCAATGGTAGCTCCTGAGAAGAGTTTGTTTTATATATATTGCGATGATGTTCAGGACTTCGCAATCGCAAAAAACTAATTGAGATATCGTTGAGTGCGGGATTAAAGGGTTAGGAGGTAGTGCTACTTGAGGCTGGCTGTCAGTGTGCCTTCTTCTAAGGCGATGATGTCGAAGGAAATTGTGATCTCATCGTCGATAGCAGAGAAGCGGGAGCCGACACCAAAATCCAATCGGCTAATAGAAATTTCGCCTTGAAAACTGAGGGGTTTGTCACTGTACACGTCATGTTTGCGGGATTTGGTTGTGAGTTGAATTTCTCGCGTTATGCCATGTACGGTTAGCAGGCCATTGATCCGAAGATTATTGCCGTGTTGCCATTGAGCTCTTGTGCTGAAAAAAGAAATTCTGGGATATCGAGCGCAATCCAGGAAGGATGAGCTTTTAGCTTTGGCGGACATAAATTGATTGGGCATTTCTATTGAGCAAGCGCTTATAGAAATTTGAACCATGTCACGCTCAGGATTATCAGGATCGGAAAGGATTTTACCGCTGATATCGTGAAATTGACCGTTGAAAGAGGTTAGACCTAAAAGCTGACCTGTAAATGTAGCCTCAGCTGTATCGGGGCTGATGATGAATGTCTTTGCTGTGACCTGGGCAAAGGGCAGAAAGAGAAGTATTACGAGTAACGTTGAGCTTAGAGCCTTTTTTGTCATCGATTAATATTGGTTTGATTTTACTTATTCAGTGGAACCTTCAACTGTAAAAGTAATTCTAACCATCTCTCCTATCACTACTGTGTCGAGCCATTGACCAGATCCAATGCCATACTCTAGACGAGAAATCTGTGCTTCGCCAGAGGCCGCCAAATTTTTATGATCAACCGATGCGCGAAAGGGTAAGTCGAGTTCTTTCGTCACGCCGCGCATTGTCAAGGTTCCGTGAGCGATGTACTCATCGCCTTGAATGTTATCAAAGCGAGAGGCTTCAAAAACGGCTTTGGGATAACTAGTACTGTCGAAGAAGGCAGCTGAGCGGATGAGCTTGTCGCGGTCAGTGGATTGGGTATTTACAGAATTTGTATCGATTTCAATCTTGATATGGCTTGACCCTAATTCTTCCGGGTGGAAGGCAATATTTGCGTTATATTGTTCAAATACGCCATTCACATTGGTGCCGGATTGCTTGGCGACAAACCCAACTTGGCTTTGTGTGTCATCAAGGGTCCAGATTTGGGCCGCATCAGCGTGTGATCTGCCCAGAAACATTATGCCAAAGACAAGTAAGGCAGCGGAAAAAAGAATGCGTAATATGATATTCATATCAATCTCGTATTTTAAAAAGAGTCAGTTTCGTGTCCTGCAAAACGGCAGTATTCGAATTAATATTAGATCTTTGTTCAGGTAATGATGCTTGAGAACTGCGCCAATGTGAACGACACTGAGTGCTGCAATTCCCCATCCTAGAGAGAAGTGGGTATCTGTGAGTAATTCTGCAAACGATTTATTTGGAAAAAGTAAATTTGGTAAGGTGTCTTTGTGAAAAAAGACAAAAGGGGCGCTCGAAACCCACGAGTGTAGAATACCTACGGTCAATGAGGCAGGGGTCCAATACAAAAGTATTGCAAAAAATTCATGATCCTTTTGGGCGTTTCTCCAATGCATCCCAGCTGTTCCTGTTGTTTGGTGTTCGCAGTTTAGCTCAAGCTGAACAAACAAGTAGCTCAACCACAGATAGGCACGGTCATAAACTCGCAACAGTCACAAATCAGTGATCTCCTGTTTTCGTGATCCAGTCATGTCTTGTTACTGAGGAGATATCTGTTTTGGTGAGCGCCTCTTCTGGGTTTGATGCTAGGGGCCTGCCCTAGGCTGCCGACCTAAAGGATTTGGCAAGAATTTTTGTGATGTCTTCAAGAATAGATGTCAGGTCGTAGTCTTTTGGGGTGTATATCGCTGCGACGCCAATCTTTTTGAGGGCTTCGGCATCTTCTGCTGGTATAATGCCTCCGACAACGACTGGAATATTTGACAGGCCAGCATTGCTCATTCTTACCATTATTTCTTTCACTAACGGTTGATGAGATCCAGAGAGGATCGACAGGCCAACAACATGAACGCCTTCTTCAAGCGCAGCGTTGACAATTTGAGCCGGTGTCAGTCGTATTCCTTCGTACACAACTTCAAAGCCAGCTTCTTTTGCGCGAACGGCAATTTGTTCTGCCCCGTTAGAATGCCCGTCTAAACCTGGCTTACCAACAAGCATTTTGGGTCTGCGACCGAGTTGCTCTGAAAGTTGATTAAGTTCGGCTTGGATTTTTAATAACGACTGCTGATCACTTCTTGTGCTCGTGGCTTGTCCTACACCTGTTGGGGCGCGGAACTCTCCAAATATTTCACGTAAGGTTTGGGACCATTCGCCTGTGGTTACCCCGGCGTGTGCGCAGGCGATCGAGCTCTCCATTATGTTTTGGCCTTCTTGAGCAGCAGTACGAAGCGCGGTCAAAGTTTCTTTTACCAGGTTATTATCACGTTGTTCTCGCCATTGTTTCAGGCGTGTGACTTGTTGTGTTTCAGCTTCGGCATCTGTCTTTAGGAAGCCGTCATCTTCGCCTGTGGTTAGAGGGGAAGGTTCGGTTTCTGTGTGTTTGTTAACGCCGATGACCGTGAGATCGCCGCTTTCGATATCACGAAAACGTTTTGCTGCAG
>MABB01000015.1:18494-21917 GCA_002162915.1 Rhodospirillales bacterium 47_12_T64 | reverse complement strand
CGACGCCTGGACATAATCACGCAGACTGGACCCTCCAGCCTCAATCGCCCGGTTAAGAACTTCGCGTATCGTGAGCGCAAGAAGATCTGCCTCTTCCTGATTGAGCGTCATAGCCAGTCTTTGCGGTGAGAGATGAGAAAGATGTAGTGCTTCACAGGCATATATATTGCCAATACCAGCGACCACACGTTGGTCCAGTATTGTCGCCTTGATGTTGGTCTTCTTATTTTTTATTCGCTCAAAGAACGCTGGCCCGTTAAATTCGTTCCCTAGGGGTTCGGGTCCAAGCTCCTTAAAGGCCTTGTGTTCGCCAAGGTCTTTTTCAGATACCAGATCCATCATACCAAACCGACGCGGATCGCAATATCTGATCTCATCCCCATGGTCAGTCTCAAAAATGATATGATCATGCGTACCAAAAGGAGGGCGCTCTCCCTTTGGTAAAATCGTCACACGCCCAGACATTCCAAGGTGAAAAAACAGCACCATGCCATCATCTAGGTAAGCCAGAACGTATTTCGCTCGGCGGCTTAGCCGTTCTATTGTCCGCCCAGTTAACCTTTCAGCAAACTTTTCCGGCAAGGGAAACCTTAGATTATCCCGACGCTGAACGACCTTTTGAAGAACTCTCCCCTCAAGACTTGGACGTAATCCTCGCATAACAGTTTCTACTTCGGGGAGCTCTGGCATGACCCTTAATTCCTTTGCGTTCGACAAGCAGCGGTACTATATCATTCAGCGAGATACACTAAAGTGTTTTACTTTAGCCACAGTTATTAAGTTCGTAATCAAAGTTGATCATCTAAACTATCCAAAACGGCCGGATATTTCTCATGGCAAATAAACAAGACGACCAAAATACACCTAATCAAAGCTCATCAGGGACGACCCATTTTGGGTATGAAGAAGTTTCCGTCGGTGATAAGAAAAACCGTGTTCGTGGCGTCTTTGAGAGTGTCGCCGGCAAGTACGACATTATGAACGACCTTATGAGCGGTGGTGTTCATCGCCTCTGGAAAGCATCCCTTATCGATTGGGTCAACCCACAGCCAGGTGAAGCGCACCTCGACGTTGCTGGTGGTACCGGAGATATCGCGATGCGGATAATCGACCGCGTTGGCCGCGACAAAGCGGGGCCTGTTACCGTGTGCGATCTTACCCGGGAAATGATGTTGGTTGGAAGAGACCGCGCGATAGATCAGGGTATCCTCAAGGGAATTAGCTGGGCTTGTGGCAATGCAGAAAGCCTGCCCTTCCCCGATCGCTCCATGCATTCGTATACTATTGCCTTTGGCCTGCGGAATGTTACCCATATCGACAAGGCCCTTGCTGAAGCCCGAAGAGTTCTCAAACCCGGTGGGCGTTTTTTCTGCCTTGAATTCAGCCAGGTAGTTCTTCCTATACTAAGTGACATTTACGACCAGTATTCATTCAAAATCCTACCGAACATGGGACAGCTTGTTGCGAATGACCGTGAGTCGTATAAATACCTTGCAGAATCCATTCGAAAATTCCCTCCGCAAGATGATCTCATCGATTTAATGAAAGCCGCAGGCCTTGAACAATGCAGCTACCGCAATCACACAGGCGGAGTTGCGGCGATTCATTGTGGCTGGCGCATTTGACAGGAAAAGGTAAAGAGCACTTTCATGTTCAAGAACATAGCGACACTTTTCCGCCTCTTATCCATTGCACGAGTTCTTGCACGGCACGACGCTTTGGCTGCGCTAGAGGAACAACGGCTGGTTCCCGGTAAACTTGCAGCTGTTGCCATTTGGTGGGGTCGTCGCCTTTCGAAAAAGAATGTAGAAGGGCGACCTGGTCAGAAGCTCGCAGCGGCACTGACAGAACTTGGTCCCAGCTTTATTAAGCTCGGGCAGTTTTTATCAACGCGTGCGGATATCCTCGGTGATCAACTTGCGGCAGATTTAGCCCAGCTTCAGGACCAGCTCCCCCCTTTTAACGGTAGTGACGCAAAGCGAATTGTAGAAAAAGAACTTGGTGGAGATCTTGATCAGTTCTTTCTTTTTTTTGATGAGACACCCGTTTCTGCAGCATCCATAGCGCAGGTACATTTTGCTGAGACAATTGATGGCGACCCGGTTGCTGTCAAAATATTGCGACCCGGAGTCGAAGAGAGCTTCCGAAAAGACCTCAAGCTCTTTTACAGCCTTGCCGCTTTGCTTGAAAAAGCGCGCCCTTCCTTGCAGCGGTTCAAATTGCTGGAAGTTGTAGAGACGTTCCACAACACGGTTCGCCTTGAAATGGACCTTCGTATGGAAGCCGCAGGCGCTTGTGAGCTCAGCGATAATTTCCGGGACGATTTTACATATGATACCCCTGATATCGATTGGGACCGGACCGCAAAGCGCGTTCTGACCATGAGCAGGATCGAGGGTATTCCTCTTGATGATCGCGAAGCCCTAATCGCCGCAGGTCATGATTTGGAAGATATATTAACCACCGCAGCGGCAATTTTCTTCAATCAGGTTTTCCGCGATGGATTTTTCCACGGCGACCAACACCCTGGAAATATGTTCGTTGGAGATGATGGAAGAATCGTTGCCGTCGACTTTGGCATTATGGGGCGGGTCGACAAAAGCACGCGCTACTTTCTTGCCGATATGCTCATCGCTCTGCTCAAAAAAGACTATCTGAAGTTGGCCCAAGCCCATGTCACAGCAGGAATGATTCCAGCGAATCAGTCTATTGAAACTTTCGCTCAGGCGCTTCGTTCAGTTTGCCAGCCCATTATGGGAAAAGATTTAAGCAATTTTTCTTTTGCCAAAATGCTTGGTCAAATGCTTCATCTTGCCGAATCTTTCGACATGATTATCCAACCTCATCTATTGCTTTTACAAAAAAATATGGTCATGGCTGAAGGAGTTAGCCGTGGCTTAGATGAGAGCCTTAACCTATGGACCATTTCCCAACCACTAGTTGAAGAATGGGTAATCAAAAATCGTGGACCTGAGGCGCGTGTAAAGCAAGGGTTATCAACACTTTCTGATAGTATTGAGACTTTACCAAGGTTAATCGACAATCTTGAAAGTGCGACCAAGATTTTCTCTCAACAAGGGTTACGATTGCACACCAAAACAATACAGGATTTTCATAGCGAAAGTAGCGGAACAGCCAAGTGGGCTTTCATCATCGCAATCGCCAGTTTTGCATTCTCCATTGGATTTACTGTAAATTTTATATTTTTTTATAGTTAATCTTTATTAACATTCTCTTGTTGACAACGGGCCATTTTGTCCAAAAAATTGATGTCGTAATTTACGTAACCTTACAGTGAAATAGTTCAATTAATAATGATAGCAGGTAAAAGCATTCTACTGGTGGTTACTGGTGGGATAGCCGCATACAAGTCCTTAGAGTTGATCCGCCGCTTGCGCGATAGCGGTGCCTTTGTCCGTGCTA
>MABB01000015.1:0-18436 GCA_002162915.1 Rhodospirillales bacterium 47_12_T64 | reverse complement strand
CGAGAAAACATTTGTTGAACTCTTCTCCCTGACCGATGAGACCGAAATTGGTCACATCCAGCTTTCAAGACAATCAGATCTCATCGTCGTTGTCCCGGCCAGCGCCGATTTTATGGCAAAAATGGCACATGGTCGCGCAGATGACCTCGCTTCAACCGTAATGCTCGCCACCGATACCGATGTGTTGGTTGCTCCTGCAATGAACGTTCGCATGTGGGAGCATCCTGCAACTCAGGAAAACCTGACAACTTTGCTTCAACGCGGCATTCAGTTTGTCGGTCCGAACGAAGGTTCAATGGCTTGCGGAGAATTTGGTCTCGGCCGCATGGCAGAGCCCGGCGAGATCCTTTCTGCTATCGAAGATTACTTCCGCCCCACAGAAGCTCCATTATCTGGCCTCAAAGCCCTTATCACTGCAGGCCCAACTCATGAGGCACTCGATCCTGTTCGCTATATTGCCAATCATTCCTCTGGCAAACAGGGATACGCTATTGCTGAGGCCATGAAATCGCTAGGTGCTGAAGTGACACTTGTCTCGGGACCAACACAGTTAACTCCCCCCGATGGGGTTAAATATATACCCGTCACGAGCGCTAGAGAAATGCTGTCAGCATGCCAGGAAGCCCTTCCTGCCGATATTGCTATTTGCGCAGCAGCCGTAGCTGACTGGCGTGTTGCAGAACAAAGTAGTGAAAAGATAAAGAAAAAATCCGGGGAAGATGTTCCAACCCTCAACTTTGTTCAAAACCCTGATATTCTTGCAACCCTCTCCAAGCAAGGTCCCAAAAGACCCGGACTGGTTATTGGCTTCGCAGCCGAAACTGAAAACCTAGAGAACAACGCCAAATCAAAACGAGACCGCAAAGGCTGTGACTGGATCCTGGCTAATGACGTTTCACCAGCATCCGGAACCTTTGGCGGAGACAGCAATACCTTACTTTTGATTGATGAAACTGGAATTGATCTCTGGAATAAAATGACAAAAGACGCCGCCGCAAAAAAACTATCCTGGCGCATCGCCGACAAACTAAAACTCAACACTTGAAAACAATAAACAATTTCGCAGGAAGATTAGTATGAACGCCCCGAGCATACCTGTGACCATACCTGTCGTTCAACTCACGCACGGGGAAGGCTTACCCCTCCCAAGCTATGCCACACCACAATCGGCTGGTATGGATTTGCTTGCTGCGATCACAGACACGATAGAGCTTGCTCCTGGCGACCGAATCTTGGTGCCAACGGCTCTAACTATTGCGCTGCCGACAGGATATGAGGCCCAGGTAAGGCCCCGTTCAGGTTTGGCTCTTAACAACGGTATTACCCTGGTGAACACGCCAGGGACTATTGACGCCGACTATCGAGGTGAAATTGGCGTCATTATGATAAATCTCGGCAAAGATCCCTTCACCATAGAAAGAGGCGCAAGAATAGCCCAATTGGTGATTGCTCCCTGTCTTCAGGCGAGCTGGATGCCAACAACCACTCTCGATGCGACAACACGAGGTAACGGTGGTTTTGGCTCAACAGGTAAATAACGCCGGGAAATAACAGGGACTGGGAAGACAAAAATGCTTCGGTTATCAAAAAAACTACTCTTCGCGATAGAGGCAGTAGTAGATATCGCTTATCACGCAGGATCAAATCCTGTGCGTTCAACAGAAATCTCTCGACGAGAGGGCATACCTCGCCGTTATCTGGAGCAGGTATTACAACAGCTCGTACACAACGGTGTTCTCGCAGGACAGCGAGGACCTCGGGGGGGGTATCGCCTTGCAAGAGAAAGGCGGCGTATTTCTGTGGGTGACATTATTCGCGTTGTTCGAGACCTTGAGGGTGCTCCTGATCCGGCAAGTGATAATGAAGGATCAGAGATTGGTATCAACGTGGTGCGTCCTATCTGGGTTGACATGCAAAGCGAAATAATGGAGCGTTTCGACAAGATAACCATTGAACAGCTTTGCGACGAAGCACGTAAACAAAACATCCCCAGTGAGGCAACAGCCGCAATGCCCGATTTCTCTATTTAATCGGGCTGGTCTCCTGGGTTGATTTAGTGAGCAACCATGAAGACCGAAAACAGTAGCCTCTCATCTTCTTTCCGAGGAAAAATCTACGATTCTATCCTCGATACCATTGGTGCCACCCCATTGGTACGATTACAAAAGCTTGCCGACGCACATGGTTCAAAAGCAGAGATCCTCGGCAAGTGTGAATTTTTCAATCCCCTGGCATCAGTCAAGGATCGAATCGGCTATGCCATGATCCAAGCTTTGGAAGAATCCGGCGAGCTTGATCAGGATACGGTTATTATCGAACCAACCAGTGGCAATACCGGGATTGCGCTCGCATTTGTATGTGCGGCAAAAGGTTACAGGCTCATCCTTACGATGCCCAAAACCATGTCGGCCGAGCGCCGGAAAATGTTGCGTTATCTCGGTGCTGAACTGGTCCTGACAGATGGCGCACTCGGGATTAGTGGCGCCGTTGCGCGTGCTGAGGCTCTGGTCAAGGAATTGCCTAAAGCCGTGATGCCTCAACAGTTTACAAACAAAGCCAATCCTGCCATTCATAAAATCACAACAGGCGAAGAAATTTGGCACGATACGGCAGGTAAAGTTGATGTTGTCGTTTGCGGTGTCGGAACTGGCGGTACGCTAACGGGTGTCGGTACAGCGTTAAAAGAACGAAACCCGAATATAAAAATGATCGCCGTTGAACCCGAAGACAGTCCTGTTATTTCTGGTGGGCAACCTGGCTCCCACAAAATTCAAGGGATTGGTGCTGGCTTTATCCCAAGCACGCTCATTACAGGTCTCATTGATGAAATAATCCGGATTGGGAATGATACTGCCTTTAGAACAGCCAGAGAAGCTGCGTCTCTGGAAGGCATACCCATTGGGATATCATCTGGCGCTGCTCTTGCGGCAACATTGGAAATTGGTGCACGCCCAGAAATGGAAGGCAAAAAAATTGTTACCATCCTGCCTTCTTTTGCCGAGCGATATTTAAGTACCGAGCTCTTTGATAACATCTAATATCGTGAATCTGGTGAGTAACAAAACGTGACACAAGAGTTGGAAATTGAACTTACAGACGATCAAATAGATCGCTACGCACGTCATTTAGTTTTACCAGAGGTTGGAGAAGAAGGTCAGCTGAAACTCTTAAACTCAAAGGTATTGGTTGTCGGGGCAGGAGGCTTAGGCTCTCCTCTCCTTCTTTACCTCGCAGCAGCCGGAGTTGGCACAATTGGAATTGTTGACGACGACAGGGTCGATCTCTCAAACCTCCAGCGTCAAATTATTCACGACACAAATCACATTGATCATCCAAAAGTACAATCAGCTGCAAACAGACTGAAAGCCATTAATCCCGATATCACAGTCGAAACTCACACATTTCGCCTTACAGGTGATAATGCGGATAAGCTCATCAGTGGATATGATCTGGTCGCCGATGGTTGCGATAATTTCAACACCCGCTACCTCATCAATGACGCTTGTTACAGGCAGAAAGTACCGCTGGTTTCTGCTGCAATCATGCGTTTCGAAGGACAGCTCACCACTTTCCGTGCCTTTGAAGAAGGGGACAAGCCCTGCTATCGCTGTCTTTTTGGCGATGAACAAGTCGCTGAAAAAGGGAGCTGTGCGGATGTCGGTGTGCTCGGCGCTTTGGCAGGGACTATGGGCAGCCTGCAATCCGTCGAAGTCATAAAGGAATTACTGGCTATTGGTGAGAGTATGGCCAACACGCTGTTACTCTACGATTCCCTTGGGACAACTTTTCACCGCATGAAAACCAAGCGTGACCCAGCCTGCAGTCTCTGCGGAAACAAATAGCCTTACAAGAGCTTCTCTATAGGATAGCCTGAGAAATGTTTTGAGGTGTTCAGCACCACATGACTGCTGATATTCATCACACCCGGCGTATCTGTCGCATCCAGAAGATAGTCGTTAATCTCGTTGTAACGCCCCATATCAGGGGCGACGATGCGCAAGCAAAAATCAAATGAGCCGCTGACCATATAGCACTCCACAACTTCAGGGATATTTTGCACGTAATCCTGAAAGGCTTTGAACTGGTCACGGCTATGATCTTTAAGCGTTACCGTCGCAATCACCATCACTGATCGGCAAACCCGCTCGAGATCAACCATCCCGAAATAGGGCCCGATAAAACCGCGATCTTCAAGCTTCCTGACCCTGTTCAAACAAGAACTCGGCGACAGATTGACCCGATCAGACAATTCCTGATTGGTTATCCGGGCTTCTTCTTGAAGAATCGAAAGAATCTTTTGATCTAGTCGATCTAATTGCTGATTCAGCGACATTCATTTCCCTTACAAATCTCAACTTGGCTTACCAGATAATTCATTCTCACCATAAATATCTTAACAACACACCTAAGAACTCTCGGTTTTGTCACAATATTTTAGATTCTTTGCCGCACGAAGACAAACAAATGATTAGAAACACCCTTACAATGAGGGAAACCGAAGATAATTCGGTATAGCCACTTAAAACCGCAGTTTCTGCGTTTAAAAGGAGTGACTTCGATAAGACCTTCGGCAGATCCTGCGGTAGAATTATTAAAAGCCATTTAAAATGGATATGACCACAATAACCGCAGGGACCCTCGGTAGATAACATACCGAGTCTAGACCCACCAAAGGAGCATACGATGTCGAACGTTCTTCCTGGCCGCGAAGCCATGATGACAACCTATAACCCGCCGAATATTGCGTTTGAAAGAGGCGAAGGCACATGGCTTTACGCAGAAGATGGGAAAAAGTATCTCGATTTTTACAGCGGGATTGCGGTTTGTGCCTTTGGTCATGCACATCCTCATCTGGTCAAAGCCCTAAAGGATCAGGCAGACAAGTTCTGGCATTGCTCCAACATGTTCCGGATCACTCAAACAGAAATATTGGCAAAGCGTTTGACCGAGAACAGCTTTGCAACCAAAGTTTTCTTTAGCAACTCCGGCGCTGAATCAAACGAATGCGGTCTTAAAATTCTCCGCAAGTACCAAGAATCCAAAGGCCGCCCTGAGCGCAAACGCATCATCAGCATGTCCAGCGCCTTCCACGGACGCACAATGGGGACAATTGCTGCTGCAGGTAACCCGGCACACACCGCTGGCTTCCTGATGGAAGACGAAGGCTACGATCAGGTTCCATTCGGTGATCTCGCCGCTCTTGAGGCCGCGATCACAGACAAAACCGCTGGTATTGTTTTTGAACCGGTTCAAGGCGAAGGCGGCATCCGCCCGGCACCAGCAGAATACGTACAGGGCGTCCGTGCTCTTTGTGACAAACACGACATCCTCATGATGGTGGATGAAGTCCAATGTGGCATGGGTCGCACAGGGAAGCTCTTTGGCTATGAGTGGTCAGGTGTTGAACCTGACGTTATGTCCCTCGCCAAGGGCATGGGCGGTGGCTTCCCGGTTGGGGCTTGTCTGGCGAATGACAAGGCAGCAGAAGCCATGGTTTTTGGAACACACGGCAGTACATTCGGTGGTAATCCACTTGGCGGCGCTGTTGGAAATGCCGTTATGGATCTCATGATGGAAGATGGCTTTCTTGCCTCCGTCACAGAAAAATCAGACAAAGTTCGCGCTCAATTAGAAGAGCTAATCGCCAAACACCCTAAAGCACTGGTTTCCGTTCACGGTCTTGGCCTGATGATCGGCCTGAAATGCGTTGTACCGAATGGCGACATGTTGCTTGAACTCCGTGATCAAGGCCTCCTCTGTGCCAAGTCTGGTGACAACCAGATCCGCTTCCTGCCACCGCTAAACGTTTCCAACGAAGAACTAGATACCGCCATCGAGATTCTCGATCGTGCCTGTTCCAAGTTGACAGCATAAGAAAGCGCGGTCGATGACTTATACCTCCTCCCTCGAGTGGATCGATCAACAACAGGATAAAATGTTATCCGAAGTGTTGGCGCTCTGCGAAATCAACTCCGGCAGTGCAAACATTCCCGGAATTGAAAAGGTCGTCGACCGCCTTTCGGCTTTTGCATCTTGTTTAGGTGCTGAAGAAGAACGCATTGATCTGGAAACTCGCAGCGATGTACTGGACAGTGGCGAAATCGTCGAGAGTCAAAGTGGATCATTGTTACGTCTGACAAAATGGCCAAATGCCAATCGGCGGATTCTTTTGGTTGGCCACAGTGACACCGTCTACCCCGTAGATCACAAGTTTCAACAGTGTATCAACCTTGATGAAAATACCATCAATGGCCCAGGTGTCGCCGACATGAAGGGTGGCATCGTTGTCATGCTCACGGCTCTGCAGGCACTGGAACGCAGTCCCTATGCCGGGAACATCGGTTGGCAGGTGATCATCAACCCGGATGAAGAGATCGGCTCCTTCGCCTCAGCCGGGTATCTTGATCGCGCGGCACGCGCGGCTGATGTCGGGATGATCTTTGAGCCTGCCCTCGCGGATGGAACTCTGGCCGGAGCTCGTAAAGGCAGTGGCAACTTTACACTAATAGCACGCGGTCGCGCGGCGCATGCAGGTAGGGAACATCATCTTGGCTGCAATGCAATTGCCGCTCTTGCGCGTGCTATCGCATTGCTGGACGGCTTAAACGGTCAGCAGGACGGCGTTACAATTAACGTTGCCAAACTAACGGGCGGTGGACCAAACAACGTTGTACCTGATTTTGCACTTTGCCGTTTCAACATTCGCGTTCCAAATCCTGAAGGACAAGCCTGGGCTGAAGACCAGATCGAGAAAATCATATCTGATATCAGTCAGGAAGATGGCATTTCTCTGGAATTTCATGGCTCCTTCGGGCGACAGCCAAAGGTTATGGACAAGGCCCATCAACAGCTATTCTCTCTTTTGAAGAGCTGTGGCGATGATTTGGGGCTTTCGACGGAATCCAAGGCCACTGGCGGCTGTTGTGACGGAAATAATCTCGCAGCCGCAGGTCTCGCCAATATAGACACGCTCGGCGTTCGAGGAGGTGCAATTCATAGCACTGATGAATTCCTCCTGATCGACAGTCTGAGTGAACGCGCCAAACTTTCCGCTCTACTTCTGCTAAAATTGGCAGCTGGCGAAGCAAGCTGGCCTGACCGCGCAACAACAGCCTGATTAGGCTTATTTGGATTGGGGAAAAATCCCGATGTTAATCATTAGACCTGCACGACAAAGCGACCTTGGAGATCTTATGGGCCTGTCCCACGCTGTAGGAACAGGCATGACCTCCATGCCGGCGAACGAAGGTGCCTGGCTTGAAAAGCTCACCCGCTCAGAAGCCAGTTTCAAAACGCCTGCCAACGGTCCCCAGGGCGAAATTTACTTTATGGTTCTGGAAGACACCAAGACCCAAAAGGTCGTCGGAACCACAGCCCTTTACGCTGGTGTTGGCCTCAAGTCTCCTTTCTACTCCTATAAGATCTCAACTCTTGTAAGTGCCTCTTCAGAGTTGGAAACAACGCGAAAAATGAAGGTTATGCTTCTGGTAAACGACTACACAGGAGCAACTGAAATTGGATCCTTGTATCTATCAAAAGAATATCGCCATCCCGGCGTAGGCCAATTCCTTTCTCGTTGTCGCTATCTAACGCTTGCGGATTTTCCGGATCGTTTCGGGAACATGGTAATGGCCGAAATGCGTGGCTGGCAGGACAAGGATGGTGGTTCACCCTTCTGGACCCATCTCGGCGAGAAATTCTTTGGCATCGCCTTTGAAAGTGCTGACAAAATTTCCTCTGTCAAAGGTACTCAGATCATTTCCGATCTCATGCCTAAATACCCGATTTACATCGACCTGCTGCCAAATGAAGCTCAGGAGGTCATCGGCAAGCCACATGAATCCTCCAGCCCTGCCCTGCGCTTGTTGGAAAAAGAAGGTTTCAGCTTTAATGGCTATGTAGATGTCTTTGATGGCGGCCCTTCAGTTGAAGTTCCCACGCGTAACATCAAGACCCTCCAAGCTAGTCTTGTCGCAAAGCTTAGTGGCGTAGAAGAACAAGAAATCGCTGATGATCAGTCCAACCTCTACATGATCAGCAATGCCAATATTACGACTTACCGCATGTGCTTACAGCCTGCAGAGGTTAGCGCGGATGGTGAGATAAAACTTACACAAGAAACCATTGATGCACTCCGCCTCAATCAGGGCGATCCAGTACGTTACGTAAAATTCCGGGAGAAAAGAACATGAGCCAGCAACAAAAACTCTATATCAACGGCGAATGGTCTTCAGGACAAGGCTCCGAACTTACATCTCTCAATCCTGCTAACAACGAAGTTATCTGGAAAGCAGCCTCCGCAACAGTCAGCGATGTAGAAAATGCAATCACTTCCGCTCGTGGTGCCCTGCGTGGCTGGGCCCTGGCTTCCATAGAAAATCGTATTGAGGTTATCACTCGCTACCGCGATCTTCTCAAAGAACGCCAGGAAGAGATCGCCGTAGCCATTGCCATGGAAACAGGCAAGCCGCTCTGGGAAACCCGGACCGAGGCCGCAGCCATGGTTGGCAAGGTAGCACTTTCACTAAGCGCTTTTGAAGAACGGACCGGTGATAGTGAAAATCAGATGGGCGAAGGTCTAAAGGCCACACTGAGGCACAAGCCGCATGGTGTGGTCGCGGTCTTCGGCCCGTACAACTTTCCAGGGCACCTGCCCAACGGCCATATCGTCCCGGCCCTCATCGCAGGCAACACCATTGTTTTCAAACCAAGCGATCAAACCCCGATGGTTGCCGAGGTCATGGTTCAGGCCTGGCACGACGCCGGTCTGCCTGCGGGTGTTCTCAACCTCGTACAAGGCGCTAAAGAAACTGGTATTGCTTTGGCAGGACACGATGGCATCGACGGCCTGTTCTTCACAGGCAGCTCCGCAACAGGTGAACTCCTTCACCGTCAATATGCAGGACAGACTGGCAAAATCCTTGCTCTGGAGATGGGCGGTAACAACCCGCTTATCGTCATGGATGCAGCTGACCATCTGGCGGCGGCATATCACACTATTCAGTCCGCTTACGTGACATCAGGTCAACGCTGCACCTGTTCCCGTCGCCTCATTGTTCCGACGGGGCCGGAAGGTGATGCGTTCATCTCAGTTCTCACACAACAAATCGACGGCATTAAAGTCGGCCAGGATGATCAGGAAAATCCGCCTTTTATGGGCTCTCTTATTTCCAACGCAGCGGCTGATGGCATTCTGGCAGCCCAGAAAAATCTCGAAGGACTTGGCGGCAAGGTTATTCGCAGAGCCGAACGCCTTTTCGAGGGCAAACCATTCCTGAAGCCCGGTCTTATCGAAGTCACTGCCGTAGCAGAACTTCCGGATGAAGAATATTTCGGCCCTCTCCTCCAAATCATTCGCGTTGCTGATTTTGACGAAGCGGTTCAAGTCGCCAACAACACGCGCTTTGGCCTCTCAGCTGGTATCCTGACCGACAGTAAAGATCTCTGGGAAAAATTCTGGGTTGAAAGCCGCGCAGGTATTGTGAACTGGAACCGTCCTCTGACCGGGGCTAGTGGATCAGCACCATTTGGTGGTGTCGGTGCCAGCGGCAACCATCGCCCAAGTGCTTTCTATGCCGCGGATTATGCCGCCTACCCTGTTGCCTCTCTCGAAGCCGATACATTGGATGTCCCCGGCCAGCTAACGCCCGGCATCACTCTGGGGATTACACTTTCGGATAAAGGATAAAGCAATGACCTATTACGAGGTCAATTTCGACGGTCTTGTCGGGCCGACCCATAACTTTGCAGGCCTATCTTACGGCAACATAGCCTCTGACAAATCTGCCAAGGGTACATCCAGCCCTAAAGGGGCTGCGCTACAGGGCTTGGAAAAAATGAAGGCCCTGTCGAATATGGGCATGAAACAAGGCGTACTCCCGCCTCAGGAACGCCCTCATATGCCAACCTTACGCGGTTTGGGCTATAGTGGGAGTGACCGGGATATCCTTCATAAAGTTGCTGAAGACAACCCCGCTCTACTCGCAGGTGCCTGCTCCGCGTCTTGCATGTGGGTCGCCAATGCCGCAACGGTATCGCCTCGACTGGATACTCATGATGGCCGGACACACTTTACTCCAGCCAACCTGATTTCCATGTTCCATCGTTCTATCGAGCACCCGACCACAGGTCGTACACTGCAGACCATCTTTGCAGATGATAGCCGCTTTGCGCATCACCCGGCTCTGCATAACAGTCCCCACTTCGGAGACGAGGGAGCAGCCAATCATACCCGGTTCTGTTCGGATTACGGTGCCCCCGGTGTCGAGTTCTTTGTCTATGGTGTTGAAGCACTGCGCAAAGGCGCCCCCGGGCCAAAGAATTTTCCCGCACGCCAGACTTTGGAAGCTTGTCGGGCGGTTGCGCGCCTGCACGGCTTATCTGATGATCGCGTGGTTTATGCCCAACAAAACCCGGATGTCATTGATCAGGGTGTCTTTCATAACGACGTCATTTCAGTGGGTAATGGCCGCGTCCTCTTCCACCATGAAAAGGCCTTCCTCAACACCGGCGCCCTACGGAGTGAATTGAACAGTAAGCTCCCCGGCGGCGACATGATCTTCGTCGAAGTGCCCGATAACAGGGTTTCTGTAGAGGATGCGGTACAAAGTTATCTCTTCAACAGCCAACTTATCTCTCTCGGTGGCTATGGGAGCAACGCAATGACGCTAGTTGCCCCGATTGAATGCCAAGAAAATCCCCGGGTGAAAAGCTATCTGGATGATTTGGTGGCTCAAGAAGGTGCCATAAATAACGTTCAGTTCTTTAACTTGCGCCAGTCTATGAAAAATGGTGGTGGTCCAGCCTGCCTGCGATTACGCATCGTCTTAAACGAAGACGACCTGAATAATCTGGGCGCTCGGGTAATTCTCGACGACAGCCTCTATGCAGATCTGAAGGATTGGGTGTCGCGTAACTATCGCGATGAACTAGGCCCTGAAGACATTCACGATCCCGCTTTGTTATATGAAGTTCGTGCCGCCTTGGAAGAGCTAACCAGCATTCTAAAACTTGGCAAACTTTACGAGTTCCAGCGGGCTTAGGTCGAATTCCCGTCTTGACCTAAACTTTTTATCCCGGGCAGCCTCGACTGCTCGGGATCTTTTTTGCCTCCTATCCATCATACAAATCAGAGCGCGTGGGAGGCATACCCGATAATCCTTTTGTTCGCTTTGAAGCTACCGTCTGAAAAATATTCAAAGTTCCCCGGGTGAAGGCAAGGGAAACGCCTGTAAGATAAAGTACCCAGAGCCGATAACGCTCAGGCCCGGCTTCCGCAATGGCCTCTTCAGAGTTTTCCATCAGACGCCGTGCCCATAACTCCGTTGTCCGGGCGTAATGTTCTCGCCATGCTTCGACGTCGTGAACCTCAAAACCGTGGGCCTCAAGGTTACGTGCCGTCATCCCGATATGATCGACCTCAGCCCCCGGAAAAATGTATTTGAGCATAGAGTTATATTCCGGGCGTTTGCGATTGAACTTGGCATCGCTGGTCTTCCCTCTGCGGGTGATGGCGTGATGAAGGTAAAGTCCTCGTGGCTCAAGCAAACGATTAACGGTCAGATAATAGTCGCGATGGTTTTCAATACCGACATGTTCAAACATGCCAATCGACGATATTTTATCGAAGCGACCTTCAAGCAGGCGAAAGTCCTTCAACTCAACAGATACCTTGTCTTCGAGACCACGTTCTTTAATACGTTGTTGTGCGAGGGCAAGTTGCTCTTCAGATAAGGTTACGCCCAGCGCAGTTACTCCATATTTTTCTGCCGCATAACAGATCAGAGCTCCCCAACCACAGCCGATATCCAATAACCGATC
Organism: Rhodospirillales bacterium 47_12_T64; assembly: GCA_002162915.1. Classification (GTDB taxonomy): domain Bacteria; phylum Pseudomonadota; class Alphaproteobacteria; order Kiloniellales; family Kiloniellaceae; genus Kiloniella. The sequence continues at coordinate 6,616 of MABB01000015.1, read as the reverse complement.
CCCCGGTTTCAAGCGGAGTTTCCGGCAGATCATCTCCAGCTTATCAACCTGCGCCGTTGCCAGATCGTTCGACCAGTCAGTAAAATAACCGCAGGTATAAACCATCTCAGGATCGAGAAAGAGTTCATAGAATCGATTAGAAACATCGTAGTGATAGGCAATATCCGACTTCTCGCTTCCTCGTCCTGATGTCGTGCCCCCACCATCAAGATCAAGCTGCTGTCTGCTGGTTTTGGCAAAGACAAGCGGAAGAAGGGCCTTTAACAAGAGGGGTTTATTCAGGCTTTTGATCAGCGTTTTGGTCTTCCCCTTTGGTCGCTGCTCGGCCAGATCAAAAAGAGAGCCTCCCCGAATATCCAAATCACCAGAAAGATATAAATCGATAATCGTTTTGAGTTTGGGTCTGCGGAGTAGCTTTGTCAGAACGGTCTGATCTGCCAGAGCAAGCCGCAGGTCCGTTTCTCCATCTCTGAAAGCCGGAACGGTAGATCCATCCCAAAGCTGAAAAGCGAAGGTCAAACCAAGCTTTTCGTGTAAATGAGTTAAGGCTCGAGTAACAGCCTCCAGTGAACGATCCTGTCTCATAACAGACATTGAATATCCCTTGACTACATAACCAAAAAGCTGAACCGCACTACCACCACTCTAGCCAATCAAGGGTAGAGACACAATTAAACTTGCACCCGTATAAATCGCTTAAATTGTAATTTCACATCAACCACTTAATTCGCCATGTTAAACACTGGCCCTTGTTTTTTCTTCTATCTGTCTTATTTTTTACAGGTGAACACTCTGGTGAAGATCGAACATTTACTTTCAGCAAAAAACCTCTGAGGCTCTTCCTTGTAACTTCAAACACATAGCTGTAGTCTGTGCACAAGTTTCACCAGCAGAATCAACTAGTAGAGATTAGATAAACGATGGAAATTATTCTCGGCCCTTTGATTATTGTCGCACAAGTTGCTCTCAACCTCTTTTGGTGGGCATTGGTAATTTCGGCTATCCTGAGTTGGCTCGTCGCCTTTAATGTCATCAACACACAGAATCAGTTTGTAAATTCAATTGGCTCTTTCCTTTACCGTTTGACGGAACCTGCACTGCGCCCAATTCGTCGCTATGTTCCCAATCTAGGCGGCCTGGACCTGTCCTTTATCGTTTTACTCTTGATAATTTTGTTTACTCAAAACGTGTTGGCTCGCTTGCAATACTCTATTGGCTAAAAGAAACGATTACTGCTTATGTCGATGAAAGGTCAGAAGTGGCCTTAAAATAAGTTACAACAGAAGGTATCGCTAACATGTCTCATTCTCTTGAGTTGACCAGTTCCGATGTCCTTCTTGTCATTGACGTGCAAAACGATTTTTGCGATGGAGGGGCCTTAGCTGTTCCCAATGGAGATCAGGTTGTCTCGGTTATCAATGGTCTTATAGACTGCTTTCTTCATTCCATTGCCACTCAGGACTGGCATCCAGCAGATCACCAGTCTTTTGCGTCATCGCATGAGAGAGCCGAGCCCTTTACAACAACAGAGCTTTCCTATGGCCCACAGATTCTTTGGCCAGACCATTGTATCCAGGGCGAGACAGGTTCATCATTTCACAAAGATCTCGATCAAGATTCGCTTGAACTTATTCTCCGCAAAGGCTTCCGGAAAGATATTGATTCCTATTCTGCCTTTTTTGAGAATGATCAATCGACGACCACTGGCCTCACAGGCTACCTTCAGAGCCGTGGCATCAAACGTATTTTTCTTTGTGGTCTGGCCACTGATTTTTGCGTTTATTATTCTGCTATTGACGCTGTAAAACAGGGCTTTGAAACTTTTGTTATTGCCGATGCCTGTCGTGCCATTGATATGGATGGCTCACTCGAAAAAGCCATGATCCACATGCGAGAATCCGGTGTTGAGATAATCAGTTCAGACGAACTCTAACCCGATTATCCGATCACCCGATCCGCAATTCAAAACAAAATGCTCCGCCCATTTGTGATAAATCATTGCATCATTCGCCGGAAAGCCATAAATATTTCGAAAATTATGCTGTCCTGAAAACGCATCAGGATACGGCGACAGGATAAGCTTAAGGAGATCTTGCAATGTCAACTGCGACGATTATCGACGGCAAAAAATTTGCTGCTGGCCTGCGTGGCCGAATTGCGGAAGAAATCACCCAGATTAAAAACGACCATAACTTGACCCCGGGTCTTGCCGTCGTTCTTGTCGGTGAAGACCCGGCCAGTCAAGTATACGTGCGCAGCAAAGGCAAGCAAACCCTCGAAGCGGGCATGAACTCTTACGAGCACAAGATGCCTCCTGAAACGACGCAAGAAGAGTTACTCGCCAAAGTCGAAGAGCTCAACAACGACCCTGCGGTTCACGGTATTTTGGTTCAGTTGCCAGTTCCTGCGCACATTGATGATCACGCCATTATTAATGCCATCGATCCAAATAAAGATGTTGATGGTTTCCACGTCATCAACTCTGGCCGCTTGGCCACGGGTGGTCGCGGTGCAAGTGCGCCGATGATCCCTTGCACACCATTAGGCTCCATTATGCTGCTCAAAGATCACCTCGGTGATCTCTCAGGCAAAACAGCCGTGGTTGTTGGTCGATCCAACATCGTAGGAAAGCCAATGGCTCAACTTCTACTTCAGGAAAGCTGCACAGTAACGATCGCCCACAGTCGCACCAAAGACCTTCCCGATGTTGTACGTCAGGCTGATATTGTTGTAGCAGCTGTTGGCCGTTCTGAAATGGTCAAAGGTGACTGGATTAAACCTGGCGCCACCGTTATCGACGTTGGCATCAACCGTATCGAAGTTGATGGCAAGAATAAATTGGTTGGCGATGTCGCCACTGCAGAAGCCATGGAATACGCCGGTGCGATCACACCCGTTCCCGGCGGTGTCGGCCCGATGACAATCGCCTGTCTGTTGGCGAATACCCTAACTGCTGCTTGTCGCCAGAACGGTATCTCAGAGCCAAACCTGCTCTAATCAAGATCTCAAATGATACAAATTGAAAAAGCCCTGGATTTAAAATCCGGGGCTTTTTTGCATCTGAAATACATCAACGGTGTCATCTACCCATCAGGCCTACTCATCAAGATAGAGAGACGTAGATCTAACCCTTGGCGATGACCAACTTAAACAGGCCTTTGATCGGTGCTTTTGGATCGGCAACTTCACCCTTGCGGATAATGTTGATCCGGCCAGTACGTGCCAGATGTAATGCCTGCTGGCGAACTGCGGGTAAATATTTACGCCACGTATCAGGACGCTCATCTTTTTTGGCCCGTGGCTTGTAATAAGCGCGCGCAAGAGCATCTGGGCTCACAGGTGTTTCAGCACCATGGAGTTCCTCAAGAATAAAGATGGCCACAGGGTCATCTACTTTTTTGTCATCTGTTTTTTTCTGTTCTTCACTCATGACGGTCTCTTTCATCAATAATTGAGCCTTCACTAGCGTGAAACTGCGCGATGAGCAATCACAATCTATTTCTGGCTATTTCTGGCTATTTCTGAAATTGCGATGCTGTCCTGTGAAAAGGGACTAAAGATAACATTTCTTCAGCAGATCTTCTTTTGAGCGACAACAAACAACCTCGGGAATTCAAGAATAACCTTTCCGTCTCTCATAGGTGGATAGGCCTTCTTTAGTTCTCTCAAATATGCTTTCAAGAAATCTGATTTCTCTTCTTCATCAAGAGGCGAAAGATAAGGTCTTAAACCTGTCGAGCTTACCCACTCCACAATTGCTTCTGCGCTATCAAGTATATGAGCATAAGACGTTGACCAGATATCGATACGGTCACACTGGCCGCTTAAGTAATTATAATAATCAGCAAAGGAGCCAATTTTTTCTCTTTGGATGGAGGCCTCTGCCAGTTTCTTTGACCATGGACCTTCCTCTGCCACCTGCCTCATTAAGCGATGAGTAGGTTCATCCAGATTATCGGGCATCTGTACAGCCAGCACACCTGAGGGGACCAATTTATCAACCAAGTCAGAGATTAACTTTCCATGATTTCTGACCCACTGTAAGGACGCATTGGCAAAAATCAAATCAACCTTTGTGTCCGGAGCCCAAGAGATAATATCACCCTCGATAAAATCCGCACCGGGCAACCGTTCTCTGGCTTCTGCAAGCATATTTGGAGAACTATCTAATCCGGTAACCACTGAGTTTTGAAACCGTCTGGTCAACAGTTCAGTAGAATTCCCCGGCCCACAACCCAGATCCATTATACTTTTAGGATTATCCAACCCGACTCTGGACAATAATTCATGAGCGGGACGAGTACGAAGATCCTCATATTGAAGATATTGATTCGAATTCCAGTCTGTTTTCAAGATTATGTTCCCTTTAAACAGAAAAAGCCCCGCAAATGCAGGGCTTTTTGCTAAACAAAAACAAGTTATTTTTGTTTCTGTAGAAGCTTTAATCGCAAAGCATTAAGCTTGATAAAGCCTGCTGCATCCCGTTGATCGTAAACCGTATCTTCCTCGAAAGTAACGTGCTCAAGACTGTAAAGCGATTTGTCTGATTCACGCCCGTTTACAATCACGTTACCTTTATAAAGTGAAAGGCGAACGGTACCTTCGACGTGTTCTTGAGATTTATCGATCATTGCTTGAAGCATTTCACGTTCTGGGCTGAACCAGAAACCATTGTAGATAAGCTCTGCATATTTTGGCATCAACTCATCTTTGAGATGCATGGCACCTCGATCCAGTGTGATGGATTCGATAGCACGGTGAGCAGAAAGTAAAATCGTACCACCCGGAGTTTCATAGATACCCCGAGACTTCATACCAACAAAACGGCCTTCAACAAGATCGAGACGACCAATACCGTTCGCACCACCGAGTTCGTTAAGTTTAGTCAGGACCTCTGCAGGCGACATGCTAACACCATTGATTCCTACGGCATCACCACGTTTAAATTCTACGGTAATTTCTGTTGCTTCATCAGGCGCATCCATTGGAGAGACAGTACGAGAATAGACATGCTCGCCCGCTGCAACCCATGGATCTTCCATTTCTTTGCCTTCTGAAGACGTATGCAGAAGGTTGGCATCAACAGAAAACGGCGCTTCACCACGTTTGTCTTTGGCGATCGGAATTTGGTGCTTTTCAGCAAACTCAATAAGGCTTGTGCGGGACATCAGATCCCACTCGCGCCAAGGCGCAATTACCTTAATCTCTGGATTAAGCGCATAACAACTGAGTTCAAAACGAACCTGATCATTACCTTTACCTGTTGCACCGTGAGCGACAGCATCGGCACCAACCTCTTCAGCGATCTCAATCAAGCGCTTGGAAATAAGCGGGCGCGCAATGGATGTGCCGAGCAGATAAACACCTTCGTAAACAGCATTGGCACGGAACATTGGGAAAACATAGTCCCGAACAAATTCTTCACGAACATCTTCAATGTAAATATCTTTTACACCGCAAGCTTCGGCTTTCTTGCGCGCTGGTTCCAGTTCTTCACCTTGCCCAAGGTCCGCCGTAAAGGTCACAACTTCACAGTTATAAGTTTCCTGGAGCCATTTCAGGATTACTGAAGTATCAAGTCCGCCCGAGTAGGCCAGAACGACTTTTTTGATATCGCCCATAAGAGTTCGCGCCCCTGTAAATAGTGGCTATGCCGCGAAGGCGACATAATTGCCGTTTGTAGGTAAATCTGCGGGGAGTATAGGTAAATCCTGGCTTAGAGCAAGTATTGTCGTAGTTGCTTACTTGGAAAATTACGTAAAATGCACCTAACTTAATTAGTCTTTTGAAGATTAAGCCACTTGCGCCTGATTTGACCACTCTTGAGAAGGTTCCGGCAAGCGCATCAACTGACGTATATGCCGAGTATTTTCAACTGACGTAAGATCGGATAACAATTGTAAGGCAACCTCAACACCTGTTCCGGGACCAGTGGAGCTTATCAGGCCGTTATCTACCACCACTGCTTTATCGATAAAGTGGGCACCGAAGGCTTCAAGTTGCTCTTTTCGCTTGCCACCGGCTTGATGATAGACCGTTGCTCGGCGGCCCTTGAGCACCCCTGCATGGCCCAGAGCAAGAGAAGCGACACAAACCGAAGCGATAGGCTTGTTCTCTTTTTCAAAAAACTGGATCACATCCGAGAACTCAACCGAGTAGGCATCTTGATAAAAACCTGCGCCGTCAAACCCTCCCGGGATAGCCAGAGCGTCAAACTCGGTAAGATCGACCTCGTGTAAGACTTTATCCGGAATCGCAGAAAATCCAAAAGTGCATTTCAACGGAGATCGCAAGCCAACGGATACCAGCTCAATTTTCTCTTCACCGTCAATATCCGCCCACCCAAATACATCCGTAAAAGCAGCGGCTTCAAGAAGCTCAAAACCGTCTGCCAGCAAAAGTAATATACGTTTCATGTCGGCCTCTATCTATTCTGGTATGTGGCTATTGTGTTATATGGCGGGTTCAAGTAATTGGTTCTAGAGATCCAGAATCAGTTCTGAGTGCTCTTCGGACTTGGTTGGAACAGCTGAACAAAGTAAAACTTCGTCATCCATAAGACCAATCGAATGACCTCTCGGATAGAGCACCGAGCCAGAATTGAACTTCGTAGTAC
>MABB01000074.1:20399-22970 GCA_002162915.1 Rhodospirillales bacterium 47_12_T64 | reverse complement strand
TCTCACTTCCATCGCCAGAAGAAGGAAGTGCTGAAATTGCATTCCGGGTGCAAGCGGCCCGAAATATTCAAACAGAACGTTTCTCTCGCTATCCAACCAAGTCCCGACCACACACCAACGCCGAGGCCGAAGGGAAGGTATTAGAAGAAATCACTCGTCTTGGTCAGGATGAGTTAAATTTGATGCAGAAAGCCGCAGACAAGTTTCGGCTTTCTGCACGGGCTTATTACCGTGTACTAAAAGTCTCGCGAACCATAGCAGATCTTGAAGGAATCGAAGACATTGCAACCCGACACATCGCAGAAGCCTTACGCTATAGAAGAAATAAAGTGAAATAGCCGAAGAATTGTCGTCATGCATGATGCGACGTTGCTTAGGTCACCGCTGTTTGGCGTTCATGATATAGCCCTTTATTGTCGTTTCTCCCAACGCTTTGTGTGCTTCCAGGCGATGAACACCTTTAAGGAGAACATATCTGTCTTTTCCTTTACGTACAGAGATCGGTTTTTCCTCAGCCTCTGTCATAATTTCCTCGGCAGCGAAATCTACCTTTTCAGGCTCCAGTTCTTTCTTTCGATCCGTTGGTACGTAAATGTCTTCAATTTTTAAAATATGAACCTTGAGCAATAGATAACATCCCTAAACACGTTTATTTTCTCGACAGTGTATCTGCCCCGCGCATGGTTTGGAACCACCGATTTATAGAGAAAGTTGCCTGTCTTTTTTATTTTTACAGTCAATGATGAATAGGCCCCAATAATCACAAAGCCAGTGGAGTACTAGGTTATTAGGGGGAATACTTTCTCCCGCGCTCTTTTTCCCACGCTCCTGGGCTACAATTGTCACTCCCTGCTACAAGCCCCATCCTTAACTAAAATACGACCCATGGTTTAAACACCTTAGTTAACAAAATCTTTAGATACAAATTATCATCCCATCAAGTATTTGAATTTGCTCATGTAAAAAAAATACTAAGATTTACAATCTAAATATGCATATACTAAAGAACAACCTGTGCGTTTGTCCCAATTCAATTAACAGGACTCGCAATGCTCGCATTTAATAATGTTAAACCACTTTCTAAGTCTGATATTGCCGAAACTGATACGTGTGAAAGTCTGGTAAATAACTGCCCTTATGGGATGTACAGAACTGATTTCGATGGATATTTCTCTACAGTAAATCCTGCATATGCAAAGCTTTTCGGGCTGGATACTCCCGAAGATTTTTTTGAATACATTCGATCTCCAAACTGCCAGCTTTATACCGATCTCGACCTTAGGCGTGATATATACAACAAGCTTCGCAAAGAAGATCGGTTAAGCCAGATCGTCTATCAAATATTCAAGGTAGATGGCACAACTCAATGGGTTAGTGAACACTGCGTAGCCGTTCGAGATAGGTATGGCTCCATAATTGCTTTTGAAGGCTATGTTAAACCTCTCGCAAAATCTACACATACCGAGCAAATCAATCTCGTTCCAGAGGTCAGATTCAGATCAATATTTGATCAGATCGAAAACATTGCCGTTCAGGGATATGATCACCAAAGGCGTGTAATCTATTGGAACAATGCCAGTACTGAACTTTACGGTTATTCTCCTGACGAAGCCATGGGGTGCCTATTGGAGGATTTGATCATCCCTGAGAGCTCCCGGAACGATATGATCAGTGCGCATAAGCGCTGGTTAGAGTTCAACCAGCCGATCCCCTCAGGGGAAATTATCCTTCGTAACAAAGAAGGCGTTAAAATTCCCGTTTATTCCAGTCATGTTATGTTGGTTAACTGTAATGGCGAGCACGAAATGTACTGTATTGACGTAGAGCTTACAGAGATCAAAAAGGTCGAACGCGCTCTGAGAATAGCTAAAGATCATGCAGAACGTGCCAGTCAGGCTAAAACGGCCTTTCTTTCAACCATGACGCATGAGCTGAGAACTCCTCTCAATGCTATCATTGGGTTCTCAGAAGTTATGGAACAAAAACTCTTTGGTGAATTGGGGCACCCCAGATACCAAGAGTACGTCAATGACATCCATAGCAGTGGGAGCCACCTTCTCGGCGTGATCAACGACATCCTTGATCTGTCCATGATAGAAGCAGGAGAACTTAGCCTAACCCAGACAAATGTTTGCCTCAAATCTGCCATAGCTCAATCCATACAAATTGTTCAGACCAAAGCTATTAGCACAGGGATTGCCCTGCAGACGAACGTGCCCCGTGATTTCCCCCAGATGAAAATAGATGAACGCAGTATAAAACAAATCCTGCTGAACCTTCTTTCAAATGCGATTAAATTTACCGGCTGTAAAGGTGTCGTCAATATCATCGCGAATTATTCTGATGATGACGGTTTTCTCATCGAAATCGAAGACAACGGTATCGGTATGAGTAACTCCGAGATCGAAATTGCCCTACGCCCCTTTACCCAAGTAGATAATACACTTGAAAGAAAGTACGAAGGTACCGGCTTAGGCCTTCCTCTTTCCCGCTCACTTACTTTAATCAATGGCGGAACATTAAAACTCGTCAGCAAGCCGGGAATAGGCACAAATGCCATTCTTCACTTCC
>MABB01000074.1:0-20361 GCA_002162915.1 Rhodospirillales bacterium 47_12_T64 | reverse complement strand
TTCAGAAGAAGAAAAATAGCCCCTAGTTAAAACATACGCCGAGATCATTCCCGCCGAGAAGATGCACGTGATAATGGGGCACTTCCTGACGCGCATTTTGGCCGTGATTCGAGATAACGCGATACCCCGTTTCAACAATACCCTTCTCACGAGCGATCTCTCCAACGGCACGATTCAGGGAAACAATTTCTTCCTCAGAGGCATTTTGAGAAAAATCGGCAAAGGATTCATAGGCACCCTTGGGGATAATCAAGACATGAACAGGCGCTTGTTGTGCAATATCGTTAAAGGCCAGGACATGATCATTTTCAAAAACCTTGGCACAAGGGATTTCGCCGCGAAGTATCTTAGCGAAGATATTGTTTTGATCATATGCCATGGTAAGAAATTCCTTGAAGAAACGATGAAATAATTAACTAGAGAGAAGGGGCGTGGGTCAAGCTCGTTATCGCCTAATTCTTTGGACGAGAAGCCTTTTCAGCTATCCCCGATTTACCCTTACGTCCCTCAAGTTGCGTCCAGATTTCCTCCGGGTTCAAATCTCGTTCTGCCCAAAGCACCATCAAATGGTAGAGTAAATCAGCCGATTCTGCTGCAAGTTCTGCTTTTGAGCCACTCACACCTTCGATAACGGTTTCAACGGCCTCTTCTCCGACCTTTTGCGCAATTTTACCAACGCCTTTAGAAAAAAGGTTCGCTGTATGTGATTGTGAAGGGTCACCACCCTTTCGGCTAAGAATAATCGAATAGAGTTCGTCCAATACTTTTGCAGACACTTTTGTCGGGCTCATTGCCTATGCTCCGTACTCGTCTTTGTTACACTCATACTTACTTAACGGTCATACCAGACGCACGGGAACGCCCGCCTTCGCCATGTGTTCTTTTGCTTCCGCAATTGTATAAGTCCCAAAATGGAAAATGGATGCCGCAAGAACGGCTGTCGCGTGGCCTTCTTTTACCCCGTCAACAAGATGGTCAAGATCTCCAACACCACCAGAGGCAATAACCGGAATCCGTACTGCATCTGCAATTGCTCTGGTTAGAGGCAGATTATACCCTGACTTGGTGCCATCCCGGTCCATAGAGGTCAGGAGCAATTCGCCAGCGCCATAGCTTTCCATTTTCTGTGCCCATTCGACCGCATCCAGCCCCGTCTCCTTACGGCCACCATGGGTAAATATTTCATATTTTCCAGGGGATACTTGCTTTGCGTCTATCGCAACAACAATACACTGACTGCCGAATTTCTCACTCGCTTCTTTTACAAACTCAGGGTTGGTCACTGCCGTGGTATTGATCGAAACCTTATCAGCCCCTGCAAGCAAAAGAGCCCGAATGTCTTCCAGCGTTCTAATCCCGCCACCAACGGTCAAAGGCATGAAACATTCTTCGGCCGTTTGAGAGACAACATCCAGCATGATGTCGCGCTTTTCAACACTCGCTGTGATATCCAAAAAGCAAAGCTCGTCAGCCCCGGCCTTGTCGTAAAGCCGCGCCTGTTCAACGGGGTCACCCGCATCACGCAAGCCGACGAAATTTACGCCCTTCACAACACGTCCATCTTTTACATCAAGACAAGGAATTATACGTGCCTTAAGCATGTTACTCTCCGGGCCCCTCTGGGACTTCTCTGGGCTCTTATGCCCTTATACTCATTGTTAATGCGATCAACCCACTACTCACACAGTTGCTTGATCAACTTACCCAGCAGCAATTCTTAAAGCTTCTTTTGTATCGATCCGCCCGTCATAAATTGAACGTCCGCAGATAACCCCTTCAATGCCCACATCTTCGACCGCTTTAAGCTGCTTAATATCTTCAACCGAAGCAACACCACCCGATGCGATCACCGGGATTGAGATCGTCCGTGCCAGATTGACTGTTGAGTCAACATTACAGCCTTGAAGCAAGCCATCGCGGTCAATGTCGGTATAAACAATTGCACACACCCCGGCATCTTCAAACTTGTGGGCTAGCTCAGTTGCTTCCAGGTCACTGGTTTCCGCCCAACCCTCCGTCGCAACCATTCCACCACGGGCATCTATACCAACCACGATTTTTCCAGGGAAAAGTCTGCAGGCATCAATAACGAGATCCGGATTTTTAACCGCAACCGTTCCCAAAATAACCCGGGATACGCCTGTATCAAGCCACTGTTCAATGGTCTTGAGATCCCGTATCCCGCCGCCAAGTTGAGTTGGAATGGAAATCGTTTTGACAATTTCTTCCACACTGGCTCGATTAATAGGGCGCCCTTCAAAAGCACCGTTTAAGTCAACCATATGCAAGAACTCAAAACCGGCGTCTTCAAATTCCTTAGCCTGAGCAGCAGGATTAGAGTTGAAAACAGTCGCCGTATTCATCTCTCCCTTGAGAAGACGAACAGCCTCGCCATCCTTAAGATCAATTGCCGGAAATACAATCATGTCCTACCACCCTCAGGAATTATTCAATAGCTTGCTGTAAAAATGGCCCGCGACCCACTGATCATTGACCTTGGCGTAACTGTGTTGCGTACCCCAACGGGTAAATCCGATTTGCTCATAAACCCGAATAGCCTGTTTCTGAGTTTCGCGAACATCCAGATTAAGAACATTCAGTTGTCGTTCTTTGGCCGCCTGTTCCACGGCTTTAACCATCTTCAACGCCAAGCCGTGACCACGGGCCCAGGGAGCCAGGAAAAAGGACGAAAGTTGTCCTGAATGGGCCTGAGCTTCGTTGTTGCGTGGCTGACAATGCAGCTGGGCTGAACCACAAATAGTGTTATCCAGACGGGCGACAAATATTTGGCGGCCAGGTATAAGTAACGCCCCGCGCCAATGATTTTCCAGAATATCCCGCTCTGGTACACGCAGCCAGCCAAAGCCGCCACCGTCTTCAATAGCAGCTTCAGTTGCATCACAAAGGTCATAAAGATCAGGTCCGCGAAACTCGAGGAGTTCGCTCACCCCCACTGTTGGGGCGTGATCTGGCATTGTTGGTATTGCGTTCATGGTTTCCACTTTAGGAAATTAGCAAATAATTTCAATCCAGCTTCCTGAGACTTTTCAGGGTGAAACTGGGTACCAATCATGTTGTCTTTGCTGACCACAGCCGCGATTTCATGACCATAGTCAATCTGGGCGACAACGTGTTCCTGGTTTTCAGGTACATAGTGATAGCTGTGGACAAAGTAAATATGAGTGCCGTTCTCAAGCCCATCAAGAACCGGATGGGCTTTTAGAATACGCAGCTCATTCCAGCCCATGTGAGGGATTTTCAAAGTTTGGTCTTCAGGATCCATCTTGACCACTTCACCCGGGATCCAGCCCAAACCTTCACAATCTTTGTATTCGCGGCCAACACTCGCCATGAGCTGCATACCCACGCAGACCCCCATAAAAGGCTTACCCTTTTGGATCACTTTTTCGCGTAGGACTTCAACCATCCCCGTTGCAGCATTAAGACCGCGCCAGCACTCAGCAAAGGCACCAACACCTGGTAAGACAATATGATCAGCCTTACGAACAATCTCTGGATCGTTTGTTACAACGACGGGTGTGTTTAAACCGGACTCTTTTGCTGCGCGCTCGAATGCCTTTGCAGCAGAGCGCAGATTACCCGACCCATAGTCGATGATCGCGAGCGTCATTTCTTGTACCTCATCAAGTTTTCTCTCATGACTTCAAGGTATCTGATTTCAGGAGAACCTTAATCAGAGCACACCTTTGGTCGAGGGAACTTCGTCCGCTTTACGCGGATCGATTTCAATAGCATCACGAATGGCACGGGCCAAAGCTTTGAAGCAAGACTCGATGATATGGTGGTTATTAAAGCCGTGTAACTGATCTACGTGCAGGGTCATGCCCGCGTTAAAGGAGAAGGCCTGGAACCATTCTCTAAACAACTCGGTGTCCATATCCCCGATTTTATCGCGATCGAAGTTTACATTCCAGACAAGATAGGGCCGATTGGACAAATCCAGTGCGACACGGCTCAAAGCTTCATCCATCGGCAAGAGACAGGAACCATATCGACGAATACCTCTACGGTCGCCCAGCGCCTGTTTAAAAGCCTGCCCAAGAGCAATCCCCGCATCCTCAGTCGTGTGGTGGAAGTCGATATGTAAATCACCCTTCGCACGCAAGGTAATGTCCATCAATGAATGGCGGGATAGTTGCTCGATCATGTGATCGAGAAATCCGACACCCGTTTGCACATCGTACTTGCCGGTACCGTCCAAATTGATGGTCGCCGTAATTTGTGTTTCGTTGGTGTTACGTTCGATACTTGCCTGCCGCACGGGGTATCCTTCCCAATGACTGATTCGCAGCCCCGATATTGGGTGCTTAAGCGAAAGTTGTATAGACCATCTGCCTTCTTCTCATGCAAGAAAAGTCGCGGCTTTTGTAGCAGGTCAGCACCGTTGATACCAGCGTGATTCGCACCTTATGAGACCTTCTATGTCACTTCGCTATAAAGCCACACATAAACATCTTATTTCACTGCCTAGTTCACTGCTTAGTTTAGTACGGCGAACTCTGCCAGAATTTTAACAAAATCTCGAACACAATCCCAATGCAGTCATTGTCATTCACAACAGGAGCTTGTATGAAATATCTATGATAAAATATGACTTTGGAAAGCCTGTATCAGAATAAAAGATATAAATCTTTACCTTAATAACTGCAGAAATACACTTTTCATGTAAGATCATCCCTTGACGCGACACAGTGAATGGACCATTTCAAAAACATGTCTGAAAACGATCCTATTAAATGGCGCGGCACGACAATCTTGTCCGTCCGCAAAGGTAACAAAGTGGTAATTGCCGGCGATGGCCAAGTGAGCCTGGGCAATACCGTTATCAAAGCAAACGCGCGTAAAGTACGTCGCCTCGGAAAAGGCGATGTCATCGCTGGTTTCGCTGGCGCAACTGCAGATGCGTTTACCCTTTTCGAACGCCTTGAAGCGAAACTGGAAAGCCACCCCGGCCAATTGACACGTGCCTGTGTCGAACTGGCCAAGGACTGGCGTACAGATCGCTACCTTCGCAGATTAGAAGCAATGATGGTTGTCGCTGACCCGACAACTTCCCTGATCTTGACCGGTAACGGTGATGTTCTGGAGCCAGAAGATGGTTTGATGGGTATTGGTTCCGGGGGATCTTTTGCTCTGTCCGCCGCTAAGGCTTTGATCGATATCGACGGACTGGATGCTGAAACAATTGCCCGAAAATCTCTTGGGATTGCCGCTGATATCTGTGTATTCACCAACACGAATTTGACCGTCGAAAGTATGGACGCCGAATAATGACCGAACAAAACACTCAACACGCCAGTTCTTTCAGTCCTCGGGAAATTGTATCCGAGCTGGATCGTTACATTGTCGGGCAGGATGATGCCAAGCGTGCCGTCGCTATTGCCTTACGCAATCGCTGGCGTCGCCAACAGCTTACTGACGAAATGCGCGAAGAGGTTCTGCCAAAAAACATCCTCATGATCGGTCCGACCGGAGTTGGTAAAACCGAAATCGCCCGCCGTCTCGCTAAACTTGCTAAAGCACCTTTCCTAAAGGTCGAAGCAACCAAGTTTACCGAAGTTGGTTACGTCGGTCGCGACGTTGAGCAGATTATCCGCGATCTCGTCGATGCAGCCATTTTAATTTCAAGAGAAACGCATCGGAAATCGGTCACTGCTCAAGCAGAACAAAATGCAGAAAACCGCGTCCTCGACGCCTTGGTTGGTGATGGTGCAAGCGAGGAAACGCGGCAGAAATTCCGCAAAATGCTCCGCGAAGGCCAGCTTAGCGACAAAGAAATTGAAGTAGAGGTTACCGACAACAGCGGCACGCAAATGCCAACAATGGATATTCCCGGCATGCCTGGCGCAAGCATGGGTATGCTTAATTTAGGCGATATCTTCGGTAAAGGGTTTGGCCAAAAGACCAAAAAACGTCGTATGAAGGTCGAAGAATCCTATGAACTTCTCATGGCTGAAGAGGGCGACAAGCTGCTCGACGAAGAAAGCCTTGTCCACGATGCCATTCACAACGTCGAGCAAAACGGTATCGTATTCCTTGATGAGATCGACAAAATAACTATTCGTTCAGAACGCAGTGGTGGTGATGTCAGCAGGGAAGGGGTCCAACGCGATCTTCTGCCTCTTATTGAAGGAACAATCGTCAGCACCAAACATGGGGCGGTTAAAACAGATCATATTCTCTTTATCGCTTCCGGGGCTTTCCACCTGTCAAAACCATCGGACATGTTGCCCGAACTACAGGGCCGCCTTCCGATACGGGTAGAGCTGAACGCGCTGAGCCGCGATGATATGAAGCGCATTCTCACAGAACCAGAGAACAGCCTTATCAAACAGTACGTCGCTTTGATGGGTACAGAGGATCTCACGCTTTCCTTTGAGGACGGAGCCATTGATGCCTTGGCCGACCTCGCCGCCGAAATCAACACATCTGTTGAAAACATTGGAGCACGACGCCTTCATACCGTACTTGAAAAGCTGCTTGAAGAGATCTCTTTCACTGCAACAGATCGCAGTGGTGAAAGCGTTGTCATCTCAGCAAGTGATGTATCGGAGCGGGTTTCTAGCCTTGCAAAAGACACCGATCTTTCCAAGTTCATTCTCTAGCAACTGGGCTCTAAAAATTAGGTCGGAAGCTAAAATGAAACAACGATATCGCTTTATCACAGGGAAAGATGATGACCAGTTTTGTCTTCGGATCTCCAAGGCGCTTGAAGAGGGGTTTCAGCTCTATGGATCTCCTTCACTCACCTTCAACGGAACCGATGTGATTTGTGGCCAAGCTGTTATCTGGCCCAGTGATGCAAACGAAAACTAGTTGATACTTCACTGGCTTAAAATATCTAAAGCAGGAGCTTCAGGGCTCCTGCTTTTTTATATTACAGACGCCCCTTTAGCCTTCCAGCCAAAACGCTCACGTAAAGTTTAACCATGAGCTATTGGTATTTACGTCCTTAATCCCCCATATTCCAGTAATCTAGCCAGTAACCTAAGTGGTGACGAGAGGATCTTGCCGTAATGAAGACTTATGCTATGACAAAAGAAGCGATCGCAAAGCTCACGCCTGAGCAATTTCGTGTCACACAGGAGAATGGGACAGAGCGCCCCTATACGGGTGAGTTCTACAAGAGCGACGCGCCTGGAATTTATGTTGATGTGGTATCAGGTGAACCTTTGTTTGCTTCATCTGACAAATACGACAGCTTCTGTGGCTGGCCAAGTTTCACCAAACCCATCGTTACAGCCAATGTTGCCGAGCACCGAGACACATCGCTTGCAATGGAACGCGTAGAAGTCCGCTCCAAACATGGCAATAGCCACTTGGGACATGTCTTCACAGATGGACCAGAGGACAAGGGCGGACTTCGATACTGCATCAATTCCGCCTCGTTAAGGTTTATTGCAAAGGACCAGATGGAAGCAGAAGGTTATGGTGAATATCTAAATCAAGTGGAGGACGTTTAAATGACGGAACAAGCTGTACTTGCCGGCGGCTGCTTCTGGGGAATGCAAGATCTCATTCGACAACTTCCCGGAGTAGAAAGAACACAGGTTGGCTACACAGGCGGCGATGTGAAGAACGCCACTTACCGCGATCATGGCACTCACGCGGAAGGAATAGAAATTCTGTTCGATCCGGAGAAGATCTCCTATCGACAAATTCTAGAGTACTTTTTCCAAATTCATGACCCTTCTACGCCAAATAGGCAGGGAAATGATCGCGGGGTTTCCTATCGCTCAGCCATCTATTACACAAACGACGAACAACACCAGGTTGCGATTGATACAATCGCCGACGTTGATGCCAGTGGGTTGTGGCCAGGAAAAGTAGTGACCGAAGTAGGGCCCGTTGGTGAGTTTTGGGAAGCCGAAACAGAACACCAGGATTATTTGGTGCGCTACCCGACCGGGTACACCTGCCACTATCCAAGACCGGACTGGAAATTACCGATACGGGCGGTAGCCGAGTAAATCAAAATACAATAAGTAACGAGCTATAAGAATAAAAACAGGAGTTTTCGAGCTCCTGTTTTTATTCTTTCCTCAAACAAAATATCATTTCTGTAGGGGAATGATATTCATTATTCTATCTATTCGGTCTGACCCAGACTATCGTCACCTTCAGGACTGATAATCTTCATCATAGCCTCTATTTGCTCATCCGACAGCTCTGTGATTTTTTCGGCTAGGCAGTTTGCCAGATAGGTAGCTTTCGGAGATAAACCGGCCGTATTTACCGAAACCTTTGGGTCCGAGCGAATAGCAAGTTCTTCCAACTCCTCCGCATCATCCCAGATAATATTCAGGTATTGGCACACTCGATGAACAAAGCGCCTGCTTGGCTGTCCTCTATGGCCATGTTCCACAGAAGACAGATAGGCCGAGGACACGCCCAGACCTTTAGCCATTTCTTTAAGGGTAAGATTTCGTTCCCCGCGAATTTCACGGAGCTTGTGTCCAAAGGGTGTCATGAGAACATTATACAGTATTAACAGAGAGGTAGCGAGATATGCTATGGACAGTCTCTAACTTTCGCGCCTTCTTTTCAAGAGCACATATAAAGCGCCACTCCCGCCGTGATGATGTTTTGCATGGCTAAACGCCAATATAGCCCCCCGATTAGTCTCTTCATTAAGCCAACGCGGAACCATTGTTTTCAACACACCTTGCGATTGGGTGCCGGACCCTTTGCCTGTAATCACCAATACATTACGTAGGTTTCTTGCTCTGCAATCACGGATAAAAGCAGCCAAAGAAGACATCGCCTGAGTTTGGGTTTGGCCGTGAAGGTCGAGTATGGCCTCCATAGGCATTTTGCCTTTGGTAAAGCGTTCTGCCTGTCTGCCATCCATGTTCTCAACTTGACCATGAGAAAGTGGACCTAGATTTTTCTTGATCTCAGGTACAGGTCTCGGCTTTATCGGCGCCGATCTATAGGGCTTAAAAGGAATTTCAACATCGATACCAGAAACGTCTGCCTCAAATTTATCCGGATCAAAGTCTGGTTGAGGAAGAACGCGGCCAAAAACATAGTAATCCCGATTTTCCAAAGGCTTTACGGTCTTTGATACCATTCGCCAGAGGTCAGGATCTTTTTTCACAGACGATTTTGGTTTGTCTTTTTTTGCCACGTGCTTTCACTGGGAAAATTGGGGAAAAATTGGGGAAAACTCTTGGTCTTCCGAAGGCTTGCCATGCAAGAAAGCGAACATCCGCTTAACGCAACTGATGCGGAGGTAATGAAGTTCGCCCCCAATTGCAAGCCCCTTGTGCCAAAGCTGATCACAAACAGCAGTCAGCCGAGCAGTTTAATTTGTCGTCTTACCCACTCAGATCCTTGGTTTCGGCCAGCGACTTGGGAAGCAGCAAATAGTACGCGCCTTTTTGCTTCATTTTACCTGCCTGAGCCAACGCAGGTTCTCCCGGTCCCCAGAAGAAATCTCCCCGCACAGGGCCACGGATCGCACTCCCGGTGTCCTGGGCGACCATGAGACGCTGTAACGGCTTGTCGGTCCCAGGCCATGTGGTATCAAGCCAGAGAGGCACCCCGAGAGGCATATGACGCGGATCAACCGCCAGAGAGCGTTCAGGAGTTAAGGCAACGCCCATAGCACCTATAGGGCCATCCCCTTTTATTTGCCGGAAAAAGATAAACCTCTTATTCCTTTGCATGATCTCATTGGCTCTTTCGGGGTTTTCTCTCAACCAGGTTCGAATAGCCTGCATTGAGACTTTATCCCTTGAAATAATCTCTTCATCGATCAATGCACGACCTATGGCGTAAAATTTATGACCGTTGTTACCTGCGTACCCAACTCTGATAACTTCGCCATCCGGTAGCTTAACCTGTCCAGATCCCTGGACATGTAAAAAGAAAACATCGACCGGATCGTCAGACCAGATGACTTCGAGGCCTTGGTTTTTAAGAGCCCCTGATTCTATCTCCGTTCTTTCATGGTAAGGCACCAAACGGTTGTCTTTCAGCTGGCCAACCAGCGTTGTCCCTTTCAGCTTTTCATCAAAATCACTAAGCCGAACGGATATCAGATCTTTGGGCACATCATAGAGCGGGTATTTATAGGTCTCATCCGGGGTAAAGGAGCCCTTGAGTTCTGCTTCGTAATAACCCGTGAAAAGACCCTCTTTATTATCATTATTCCTGACCAGAAAAGGCGTCAGGTTTTCCTCTAGCCAGATCCCGAAATCTTTATGATTTTCAGACCGTTCCATAAACCCGGTCAGAGAACTGCAAACCTCTTTCCAATCCGCTGCGGTACCCGCCAGAGAATCAGGTCCAACCCCTTTATCATCAGGCCAGCGTGCATAACGTTGGCAGCTCCTGGATAAAGCCGGAAAAGCTTCTATGACACTATCTTCCTGCCAACCGGGGAGATCCGAATAATTAACCTGAAACAGCGTAAGTTTATCTTCCACAACTGTCGTAGGTGCAGGCTTTTTAGCCACTTGGTCGCAGGAAATAATCAACACAGAAGATATAGCGATAAGCATCATGCGCAAAATATTTGGGCGCGTTGTTACGACTCTAATCTCAAAAGACAATGGCAATCCCCTCAGTCAATCCCCCAGTCAATCTCGTGGAACCTGACCGTAAAAGAAGTTATCGATTGGCAAAGTCTAGTTTGGACTGCGGGTTTCTACCAGTAACCAATTTGGGTTTTTACTGTGAGTGTCGCGAGAGAAGGTCCAGATATCAGTTACCTTGGCAACGTGATTGGCATCACCATCAACAATATTTTCATTTGCATCGCGGGTAACATTAACCTGTTCAGATACAAATTTCATCGTGACAAGAGCATGCCGCCCTGACATTTCTGCCTCAATAATGTCAGCGTCCGAAATACCAACCATTACCGTCTCATGCGTATAATTCTGGGCATTTCTATCATCAATCCCAGACTGGAAATCCCTATAGATATCTTCCGCAAGGAGATCTCGAAGGGTATTTTTGTCGCCGGAAGCATAGGAGTTAATGACCATTTCAAAGGCCATGCCAGCACCTTTAACAAACTCGGAAGAATCAAAGCTCCCGTCTGCTCTTGCAATATCAGACAAGCCCGCCGCAAGCACAGAATCTGCCGGAATAACCTCTTCAGCCATTTTACCGCTATGCATTGACCCGGTTCGAACCTCTTTAGGCGGCGCTTCGGAATCTTCAGAGAATTCGGAATCTGCACTCTCGCGTTTATCGCGATTCGGCAGATTTACGACGTTATCGTTTTCTCCCTGATCCTGGACAAAAGGATCATGATCTGGTCTTTCTTCAAAACCAGTACGCTTACCAAGAGTACTGCGAAGTCTTAAGACGAGAAAAACTGCAACAGCAGCGAGAAGTACAATTTCAAAAAAAGGGAAACCGTTACCCATGGGTGATTAGTTCCAATAAATATTGATCAGCTACTAGTTAGAGACCAGATTAGCCCCTATATTCATAGTCACTTTATATACTTTAAATAAGCAAGTGCTTAAGAAAGAGCAAGTATGGGAATTATTTTCCTTTTTCTTTTTATCGGTATTCCCCTGTTGGAGATTGTCGTTTTAATAGAAGTCGGTGATCAAATCGGTCTGTGGAGTACTTTGGGATTAATTATCCTCACAGCCGTCATCGGGACATGGATGCTTAGATATCAAGGGCTTGCAACAATCGCTAATGCCCAGAAACAACTAAATCAGGGCGCTGTTCCCGCGAAAGAAATTTTTGATGGCATCTGCCTGTTAGCTGCTGGCGCTTTATTACTTACTCCCGGTTTTGTGACCGATAGTATAGGATTTAGTCTTTTAATTCCCCCTGTTCGAGAGTTGTTGCGAAATACTTTAGGTAAAAAAATCGCCGCTGGGTTACGTAATTCTCAGGCTCATCGCTACGGATCTACGGCGCAAGGGTTTCAAAATAACGAAAACAATCAGCCTCCTTATGGCAAAGCCGGATCATGGAATCGAAACGATGACACTGTTATTGACGGAGATTTTCAGGACATCACCGAAAACGATCACGATAAAATAAAGTAAGAACCGTTGGTATAGTTTCCCAAATCATAACCAGGATTAACAATGTATCTTCTCAGGCACGGGCAGTCTCAGTTCAACGTCAATTACGCCAAGACCCGAATTGATCCAAATATTCCAGACCCGGAGCTAACAGAAGAGGGACGTAATCAAATACGTTCCGCTGCAATTTCTCTTAAAGAAAAAGAGATTACAAATGTTCTCGTCAGCCCCTATACAAGAACCTTACAAACGGCTGAAATTGTTACAGATATTCTCAAACTCCCCGTTACGATTGAGGCACTTGTTCGCGAACACGCCTTTTTTTCCTGTGACATAGGATCCCCTGCATCCAACTTGTCCAAAGCATGGCCACATCTCGATTTTGACGGGCTACACGAACACTGGTGGCCGGACTTGAACGAAACAGAAGAGCAGGTAAAAGTACGTTGCCAGGAATTCCAGCAAAAGATGCTGGCCCTTGGGGACTGGTCAAAAACACTCGTCATTAGTCACTGGGCCTTTATTCGCGGTCTCACTGGCGAAGAAATTATCAATGGTGGTATCCTCAATATAGATCTGGCGACAATTGAGATTTAAATCAGCACCAACAAATGCCTTAAAATGACAAATTTATGTCCAGAACCATTACATGGCTTAATCGTTTGTTGTTCAGGCCTTCAAAGCATGCTAGCCAAACAGGCAAACATTTAGGGAGCTTTTTTATGGCTGAAGAAAACACCGCCCAGCAACAGCCGCTGGTTATCAAAATGCAGTTCATCAAGGATTTGTCTTTCGAGAACCCGAATTCTCCGATGATCTACCCAATGATGTCAGAAAAGGCACCTCAGCTTAATATCAATGTTGATGTTAGCCCAACTCAACTATCTGACACTGCATACGAAGTCGTCCTTAACATCCGTGGTTCTGCCACTATTGACGACAAAACAGCCTTTATGATTGAACTCGACTACGGTGGCGTTATTACCCTTGCCGAAGGTCTTGAAGCTCAAATCGTTGAGCTGTTGTTAATGGTCGAAGCCCCACGTTATCTCTTCCCGTTTGCCCGTAACATTGTTGCTGATGTCACACGTGATGGCGGTTTCCCACCACTCATCATGAACCCGATCGATTTCCATCAGATGTTCATGCAGCGTAAAAGCGAAGCCGCAGCGGCCGAAGCCAACGCTGAAATGGCTAAAGAAGATACCACTGCAGAAGCTTAATCGGTTCCCAAGCTTTGAGCAGACAAATAGATTAGGGTGGCTTAGTGTCGCCCTTTTTTATGTTTTATTGATACCTTAAGGTGCTACTTTCGCCAGAGGGGATCATTCAGCAACTCGAGCATAGCCTCGTGGGCTGCCAATTCTTCTTCTGACACACTGTGAGGCCGAATTTCCCGAACGGCTTTGCCTGTTAGTGCTGTCGATCTGGTGTTGGAGGCCTTCACAGCTCCCCCTTTACCACCTTTTTTGTTGGCATCGAGATCAAAGCCATGCTGTCTTCCCCCGCGGAGCTCAAGATAAACTTCGGCAAGCAGCTCGCAATCAAGCAACGCGCCGTGATATGTCCTCGATGAGTTATCAATATCAAAACGGCGACAAAGTGCATC
The DNA here is from genome assembly GCA_002162915.1 of Rhodospirillales bacterium 47_12_T64. Taxonomy (GTDB): domain Bacteria; phylum Pseudomonadota; class Alphaproteobacteria; order Kiloniellales; family Kiloniellaceae; genus Kiloniella. The sequence continues at coordinate 6,726 of MABB01000074.1, read as the reverse complement.
AAGGTTTACCGGTGATCCCGGAAATAACTCCCGCGCGATAATAACTGTGTCTATTGGCCGATTTTTCAGACCAGGCTTTCCGGCCCACTTAAGCTCTGAATTGAGAAATTTCATATCAAAGGGCGCGTTGTGAATTACCAGTGGGTCTTCCCCGATAAATTCCAGAAACTCATCCACGACATCCGGAAAAAGCGGTTTATCAGCCAAGAACTCTTCACTGATCCCGTGCACCTTAAAGGCACCTTCGGGCATATCGCGCTCAGGGTTGACATAAAGCTGCAATGATTTTCCGGTTGGAAGGTTTTGATAAACTTCCAGACAGCCGATTTCAACGATACGATGGCCTTCTTCCGGCTTAAAACCTGTCGTTTCAGTATCGAGAATGATTTCACGCATTAATTTCTATTCCAGAGTAAATTTAAATTCGGACATTAAATCTGATTTTGACAAACAAGCGAAAGATGAGGAGAAAAAGCACGTCGATTTATATCACCAGAAGATAAGACCCCAACTAGCTGTTTTATCTTGAGATAACTGTTTCTTTTCCCCTGATTCGATTTAAGAACAAAATCCGCGAGGGCTCTTTTTTCCGCGTCCGGAGTTTGTTTCATCAAGATAGAGCGGTATTTGGTTTCCGTCATCCCTTTACGGGCAAGAACTCTTTGCCTTTGCAAAAATTCCGGACAGCTCACAACCAGAACACCATCGCAATACCGGTCACCTCTTGTCTCAAACAGCAGAGGTATATCAAGTACGACCAACTTTCGGCGTTGTCGTGCATAACGATCAATAAACTGATGCATTTTCCTTCGAACGAGAGGATGCAATATCGCCTCTAGCTGGGTCAATTTTTGGGCATTCCCAAAGACCTCATCTCCGAGCTTCTTACGATCCACTACTCCGTTTACCACCACTTTTGGGAAATCGGCTGCAATCGCATCAACCGCAGCACCATTTTTACCGATCAGTTGATGTACTGTGGCATCGGCATCATGAACGGGGATAGACAAGCGCCGAAACATATTGGCCGCAGTAGATTTTCCCATGCCAATTGATCCCGTCAGCCCCAGGATAAACATCAAATGTTCTCTCTGATCTTTTGACCAATGAGGCGTTTTTGAACAACGAGCAATTTTTGGCAAAGGGCTTTAGGCATTGAGGACGAATTCTCTCAATTCAGACGTTACTTCCGGCTTTTGCCCAAACCACACCTCGAACCCCGGCCTTGCCTGATGGAGAAGCATCCCCAAACCGTCAACAATTGGATTACCACGAGAACGCGCCATTTCAAGGAGCGGAGTAATAAGCGGCGCATAGACAATATCCGTCACAACAGCCTTCTCTGGCAAACTCGCCATGTCGAGCTCCAACGAGGGTTGTCCCGCCATGCCCAGACTGGTGGTATTTACCAGTAAATTAGCCCCAGCTAGAATTTCAGCTCTGGCATCCCAGTCTGCAACTTTGACATTCCCCTCATGATCAATGTTGAGATCAGCAGCCAGAGCTTCAGACCTGCTTTTTGTACGGTTTACCAATACCACTTCAGGCACGCCCGCATCCTGAAGGGCCGCAATGACACCTCTCGCAGCGCCACCAGCACCGAGCACGACAGTTTTAGCTGCGGAAAAATCCAAATTATCTGAATTCTGACGCAGGTTTTCGATAAAACCGAAGGCATCTGTATTAGAGCCATAAGATCGGCCTTCTTTGAATACAACCGTGTTTACCGCACCAATGCGCCGGGCAAGCGGGTCAACCTCGTCACAAAACTGCAGGGCCGCTTCTTTATGAGGCACAGTTACATTTACCCCTTTGAACCCAGCTTGCATTAAGCCCTGCATTGCAGTTTCAAAATTATCTGGCTCAATCGCCAAGGGTAAATAAGCACCATCAATCCCCAGCTTATCAAGCCAATAGCCATGTAGCCTAGGGGATTTGGAATGAGAGATCGGCCATCCGACAACACCTGCCAAATGCGCTTTTCCAGTTAATATCATCAGGGGAGAATCCTGTTATGCCGCAAGAAAGTAAGAAGGGGGAGGAGCGATAACCCCAGGATTGTGAAATAATCCCCCTGAATTCGGTTAAACAGTTGAGCGCCAAGTCCTTCGAGTTGATAAGCGCCCACAGAATAAAGAGCATCCTCGCCAATAGCAGCAAGATAGCTCTGGATAAACGTATCATCCAACTGCCGCATAGAAAGCGACGCCGTTTCATTATGATGCCAGACACGTTGACCGTTTTTCACCACACAAACAGAACATTCCAGAGTGTGAGTTTTCCCAGACAGGGCTTTCAGATGCGCTGCGGCATGATCCATGTCTTCAGGTTTATCAAACCAAATACCATTGCAGTTCAGCATCTGATCGGCACCAATCACAAAACAGTCCGGATTGGAGATAGAGATTTTACGCGCCTTTAGTTCTGCAAGAGTTTCTGCAACCTGAAGGGCAGTTGCCCCCTCTTGTTTCAGAGAATCTTTCACATCACTTTCATCAATCGCAGCAGGCAAAGCTGCAGTAAGGGGAAGCCCTGCATTTATCAAAAGCTCTTGCCGCACCTTACTGGCCGAAGCCAATATTACAGCTGTTTGGTCCAGATCATTCCCGGTAATGAGGTTACTCATCACCCATTCCCATATGACGATGATAATGTTTGATAATGGTTGCCGCAGTCTCTTCTATTGAACGACGCGTTACATCAATTATCGGCCATTTGTGTTCGTTGCAGAGTTTACGTGCAATTTTCACTTCTTCTTTAATCGATTCAAGATGCACATAATCGGTCTCTTCTTCGTTCGAAATCATCTTTAACCGACTACGGCGGATTTGCATGAGACTGGCCGGGTCTTTGGTCAAACCGACAACAAGAGGATTGGTTAAACTATCAAGCTCAACAGGAAGAGGGCAGCCTGGAACCACAGGAATATTCGCAGCCTTAAAGCCACGATTAGCCAAATAGATACAGGTCGGGGTTTTCGACGTTCTGGAAACACCCAGCAAAACAATATCAGCTTCATTGAGGTTTTGAGGCAGCTGCCCGTCATCGTGATTCAAGGCAAAATTCATCGCTTCAATACGATTGAAATATTCGGAATCCAGCGTGTGTTGAAGTCCGGGCTTACCCGACATTTCAAGATTAAAATAACTGGCAAGCGCGTGAATTACCGGATCAAGAACAGGAATGGAAGGCAATCCTAAATGGCGGCATTCTCTAATAAGAATTTCGCGAAGCTCCTGATTAACAACAGTAAAAAGTACCGGTCCAGGTTTTTGCCGTATTTGAAGAAGCACTTTCTCCATCTGAACTTTGGTCCGAATTAAACTCCAGACATGTTCTATCGGCTCATCCACTTTAAACTGGACCATACAGGCCCGTGCCACCGAGTTGATCGTTTCACCCGTTGAATCTGATACGAGGTGTAAATGGGTCTGCGACATTATCTAATTCCGAACTCTCTGCCCCTGGATATTCCTTACGACCATTCATACACATTAAGGCTCTGCCGCGAAACCTGCCAGTTTATCAACTCTTCAAATATAACCCGGGGTAGGAATTTTAAACTATCTTAAACAACTCAGGATATATCTTAAGGAGCTAAAGCTGCTGTACTTTGGGAAACTAAAGCTGCTGTTGTCGCTTAAATGCCGTGCATTTTAATGGGATTGAACATGAACCGAAAGCAGTACAGCTATTTAAACCTCGTTGGATTACCTCTTGTCCTGCTTTTTATCATATTGGGTATTTCCGGTTATTTTTTAAACCAAAACATCACCGAAATCCTGACCCGTTGGCATCGGGAGAAAATGATTCTCTCTATTGAAGGAATTGGCGAAGTTTTTGATCATCACTCAAGATATATAGACAAAAACAAAGTCAGATCTATTATTGAGCACTTCACTCATATTTCTGAAAGCCGAATTACTCTTATCTCTGAGACAGGTGAAGTAATTGACGATTCTTCCATTCCTTTCAATTCGGCTCACGAACTAAAAAACCATGCCAACCGACCAGAAATCATCGAAGCCTTAAAGGGACGATTTGGGTTTCACAGCCGTGTTAGTTCCGTAACGAAACAGGAAATGAGTTATGTGGCAATTTCTTCGCTGTTAAATGCCAAAACCATCGTTATCAGAGCCGCAAAGCCCACCAAAGTAATAATCCATGAAAAACAGAAACTATTTGGTTTTGTTATTATTATTGTCGTGATCACCTTGATTGGTGCCGGAATAATGGGTTTTTCAATAATCAAGTATTTGAATAAACAAGTTAATCTTGAATACGAATATCTGGAAGATAAAATAACCGCCCGAACAAAGCAGATAAATCGATTACAAGAACTTGGGACAATGCTAAGCGCCTGTAACAGTCGAGAAGAATCCCTGGAAGTCGTCGAAAATCTGGTCCCAAAATTAATCCCAAAAATGTCTGGGGCTCTTGCCCTCTTTAATGCCTCTCGAGATCTTCTAGAAGTAAAAGCCGAGTGGGGAGAAGCTTGGCAAGGACAGAAAGTATATTCCGCCAATGAATGCTGGTCTCTTCGCACAGGTAGAGAATATCAAACCGGTCATGATACTTTTGGAATACCTTGTAAACACTTGGAAGGAATTGAAGGCCAGCTCTTTTGTCTTCCTTTAATTGCCCATGGGGACACCCTTGGCGCACTGCATATTATCATCAAAAACGGTGTATTACTGGATGAATACAGCGACTTAATCTTTGCAATCGGGGAACAGCTCGGTCTTGCTATCGCCAATATAAATTTACGGCGGAGCTTGAGAGAACAGGCAACCAAAGATGCCCTGACAGGTCTATATAATCGGCGGTATCTTATGGATGTCCTCTCAAATGAAGTTTCCAGATCAGAAAGGCATCGTAAAGTTATTGGGGTCTTGATGATGGACCTTGATCATTTCAAACGCTTCAACGACACCTATGGCCACGATTGTGGGGATCTCGTTCTGTCGAAACTGGGGTCCACCATAAAAAGATGCTGTAGAGACCATGATATCTGCTGCCGATATGGTGGAGAAGAATTTACGGTAATCCTTATGGAATCCACTTTAGACAATATGGGTGTCATTGCTGAACGTATCTGTTCAGCGGTCCGGGCTATAGAAATTATCTACAATAATCAATCAATCTCTGATCTCTCAATTTCGATTGGTATATCTGTATTCCCCTTCCATGGATCAACACCAGAAGAGCTTTTGAAAGAGGCCGATAAAGTTCTCTATCAAGTTAAAAAAGAAGGTCGGGATGGGTATAAAATTAAAGAATTCTCATCTGAAGACACAGAAGATTCAGAGGATTCAAATGATCTTGAATCTAAGAAGACCCATAAAACTTCAAAAAAAGTATAAATTTCATCCCCTATAAAAAAATCTGTGAATAAACTTGGGGGTACAGCGTAAAACTTTGTGGATAACTCTTCTTTTTTTCCACAAACCATAATTTTACACACCTTATCCCTCAAGCCCTCCCTCAGCTTATGCGACAATTCGCGACAATACCCACAGCTGTGCAAAACCTGTAAAAGGACTCCAGAGATAAAAAAGTTATCCCCATAATTCACGTAATTACTCACAAATTAGGACTCCATGATTCGTTGAGGAGTCGCCATTTTTAATCCACTCGAGGACTCACAGATATGCCAAAAAACGAAATTGAGGGCTTGAAGCTTGCGGACAAGTTATGAATAACTGAATAATCCTCGTGATTCACAGGGATCTACAACAACAACAAATAATTACTATTACTTAGTATATTAATAGAGATAACTTTTAACACGAGGATCAATAAGATCGTGAAGACCGAAAACAAACTCATGATCCGTGCCCTAAAGGGCGAAAAAACGGAACGCCCACCAATTTGGCTTATGCGTCAAGCAGGGCGCTTTCTTCCAGAATATCGGAAAACACGTGCGTCAGCAGGGGGATTTCTCGATCTATGTTACACGCCTGATCTCGCTGTAGAAGTAACCATGCAACCCATAAGACGCTTTGGTTTTGATGCGTCCATCGTATTCAGTGATATCCTTGTCATACCTCATGCACTAGGCCAGAAAGTCTGGTTTGAAGAAGGCGTAGGACCAAAACTTGAAGGTTTGAAATCTATTAAGGATCTCGATAATCTTAGCTTAGATAACCTTCACGCCCATATGGCACCAGTTTATGAAACCATTGGACGCCTGAGAGAAGATCTCCCAAAAGAAACCACATTAATTGGTTTTGCGGGTGCTCCCTGGACCGTTATTAGCTACATGATCGAAGGTGGATCTTCCAAAGATTATGCTAAAGCCAAAACATGGGCCTATTCTAAACCACAAGAGTTTGATCGCATAATTGATTTGGTTGTAGAAGCCACAACACTCTATTTGATTAAACAAATTGAAAGTGGCGCAGAGACAGTTCAGTTATTTGATTCCTGGGCAGGAGTCTGGCCGGAATTTGCTCTACGTCGTTGGTGTCTGGAACCTTGCAAAAGAATTATAGCTGGCATCAAATCAGTTTACCCTAACGTCCCCGTTATTCTCTTTCCAAGGGGAGTAGGTGATAATTATCAGTTCTTTGCGAGAGAGAGCGGAGCTGATGCTCTTGGCCTTGATACTACTCTATCTACGGCTTGGGCCAGAGACCATCTTCAACCTCATGTGACCGTACAGGGAAATCTAGATCCCTTGCTTCTCGTAGCTGGAGGAGAACTTCTTGATCAATCGATTGAGAA
>MABB01000092.1:22557-23755 GCA_002162915.1 Rhodospirillales bacterium 47_12_T64 | reverse complement strand
CTGTCAGTATTATCTAACAACCCTCGACCATTGAAAGTTGTTCCCTCAGCGATCTGGCTGATTTCGTCCCTAATTTGAACAAACTCAGCATTAATCGCCTGTAAGCTTGCAGGATCCTGAGATCCAGATAGGGCCTGCCCGGCGAGCTCTTTCATCCTGATCAAACCATCAGAAATTTGTGCAAGTCCACCATCAGCGATCTGACCGATGCTTGCCCCTTGAGCTGCTGTAGCAGCGTTTTGATTAAGAACAACTGTATCCGCTTGCAAAACAGTCGATATTGCCAGAGAAGCCGCCGCATCGGAAGCTCTTGGAAGATTTGTGCCGCTTGCAAGTTTGCTGATGATTGTTTGCTGCAATCGTGAATTTTGCAGCGACGTCGCACCAATCGATGCGCCATTAACGGTAGGCATTTGACCGTCTCCAATACATAGAGAGTGTTACGCGCATACCTGCGCAATGTATAAATACTTAGCTTTTATGATACTCTCTTACAGGGTAAAAATCAATATTTTACGCCTGCAAATAAATTTAGATTTTACTAAATTTTTTCTAAAATTTTATCAATTTAAAAAATATTATCAATTTCAACTACTTCTGATTATCATAACATCCCTATCATTCTCTCAAAAAGAGAGACCGCACGATATGTCTGAGGTGTAAATTCTTTGATCCTCGATATTTAAAATCGATCTTTCTGCCATAAGCATTGAGAGAAAGGAGCCCCTATGCGTCACCTTTTTAAACAAAAAAGCCTCACTATTATTTTACTTTTTTTGGCCCTAGGGTTCACGAAGCCTGCGACATCACAGAGTTTTTCCGCTGTAGATTTAAATGTGGATCTAGAGCTAATTCTCGCAATAGATTGTTCCTATAGTGTCGACCAATCTGAATACGATTTGCAAATGGAAGGTATTGCCTATGCCTTGAGATCTGTTGAAGTCGGAGAAGCTATAAAAATTGGTAGATACCAACGCATTGGCGTCACCTTGGTACAATGGTCCGGCACGGCCAATCAAACTGTCATTCTTCCCTGGTCCGTCCTTGGTTCCAGAGCATCACTTGAAGAGATCGCCACCGAAATAGAACAACTCCCACGGATTGTTCCCGTTGGCTCGACCTCGATTTCGGCGCTAATCGCAAAATCGATGCACCTGTTTAAAACGAGCCCTTTTCAAACGAACAGGCGGGTTCTCGA
>MABB01000092.1:6601-22551 GCA_002162915.1 Rhodospirillales bacterium 47_12_T64 | reverse complement strand
TGGAGATGGAAGAAACAATGATGGCGTGCCACCTCATTTTCTTAGAGATGTCGCAATTGACAGAGGAATAAGCATTAACGGGCTCGCAATTGTAAACGAGATTCCGTCGCTTCATCATTATTTCCGCAATGAAATCGTCGGAGGATATGGCAGCTTTGTCATCAAGGCTGAATCCTATGGCGATTATAAGCGCGCCATTTTAGAAAAACTCATCAGAGAAATCGGTAACCTGCCAATAGCCAGTAACTAAAGTTTCAAAAATTGTAAAAAAGGTAGAGAGGAGAATGCGCCTCTCCCCTCCTACTTAATTATATTCCTTAGAGATCTTTTAACAAAACCTCGGCACTGGAGAGTTCGTACCCCCCGGACTCTTCTGTGTGAAGACTAGATACCATACTATTTTTAATCAGCATGGAAAAACGAGCAGAACGCTGGCCAAGCCCTGCGCCAGACGCGTCGATCGTAAGCCCAAATGCTGTCGCAAGCTCACATTCCGCATCTGCAAGCATCACGATGTCCCCTTCAGGATCAAGTAACTCTCCCCAGGCTTGCATAACGAAAGGGTCGTTGACAGACATACAGGCAATAACATCGACACCCTTTTCTTTAAGAGTCTGAGAGTTTGATTTGAAGCTCGGGAAATGTTTTTCCTGGCAAGTTGGCGTAAAAGCCCCTGGGACAGAAAAGAACGCAACAGTTTTACCTGCACAAAATTCGGAGAAATCCAATTTGTGCACCCCGTCCGCATCTTTGTTCCAAACTGAAACTGATGGTACTTTATCTCCGATAGCAATCGTCATGTCATAATTCCCTGCGATACTATATTTAAAATGATGATTTAATTTTGCAGAGAAGCGGCCTTATCAAAAGCTTTTTTTGTCTCTTCCATAGAAAGCAACTCCGAGAGAACGATCCCCTCTGGTGCCCCGGGGCCATAAACAATATTGAACGGAATGCCGTAGCGATCATACCGTTTAAGATAGGCCGTAATTTCTTCACTTGGCAGCGTCCAATCTGCCAGTATAGGAACAACGTTGTTTTGCGCCAACCGTAACTGTATTTCGTCCGTCTCCAGTACGAGCTTTTTATTTACCTGACAGGTGATACACCAGTCGGCAGTCACATCAACAAAGACGACATTACCGGAGCTAACCAGTTTAGAAATTTTCGTCTCAGCAAAGGGTTGCCAAAGATCAGAACGTAATTCTTTTTGAGGAGCTTCGGCCAATCCGTATGGGACCGCCATGGAAATAAAGGCGAGAATTCCAACCATCGAAATCCTGTGAAGGAGAGATAACTTCTTCAAAGCGAGAACCACCAACCCAACAACCAAAAGAACGGCTACAGCCACAGTTGCAACGATCCCAACTTGAACAAAGAGAACGCTTAACAACCAGATTGTCGTCCCGAGCAACATTAGCCCTAGAAAGACTTTCAGCCACACCATCCACTTACCCGGCTTTGGCAGAATGCGGGAAAACTCGGGTTTAACAGCAACAAGCAGGTAAGGTATCGACATCCCGACACCTAATAATGTGAAAATTCCAAAAATTTCTACGGCCCCTCTCGCCAAGGCAAAACCGACGGCCGTACCGAGGAACGGAGCAGAACAAGGGGTTGCCAGAAGGGTTGCAAACATTCCTTTCAGGAAATCCCCAGAATATCCATTGCGATCAGTAACCGTGATCGCTTTATCCGTAAGAGCTGTTGGGGCAAAGACTTCAAACCAGCCAAAAAGATTGGCGGCAAACAGAGTTACAATTCCTGCCATAGCGATCAAAAACAGAGGTTGTTGGAACTGAATGCCCCACCCCACGGATATACCCGCAGCCTTAAGACCAATGGCTAAGCTTGCCAGTAACCAAAAAGAGGTAATGATCCCAAGACTTATAGCGAGAAAACTACTCCGAAGTTCCTTTCCATCTTTTCCCTCATGCTTAACGACAGAGAGTAGCTTCAGAGATAGAACTGGTAAAACACAAGGCATCAGGTTCAGGATAAACCCACCAAGCAAAGCAATCGCCAAAATGGTAAGCAGTTCAACTGGTGTCGAGCTGTTAAATCCATCATTTGGAGCAAAGCGGGCTATATTCTCGATCTCATACCCTCGCGTTTCATCGACGAGAGAAAGGATTAATCGCTTTCCTTCAAGTACCCCTTTGTTCTCTCTTGCAGTTGAGACCGGGATAACAAATTCCGCACGCGAAGAATTTTCCAGTAAGTAGATTTCTGGCCTTGAAAAAGAGAACCCTGGAGGACCTTCGACAATCAAGTCAGGAGTTACAAAAGGTTCTCCTGTTGTAACTGCGGTAACCAAAATTTGAAGTTTTTCGCCGTCTCCCCGAAGGAATGTACTTTCAATAGCCAGACCCGATTCGGCTCCAAGTCCTGGAACTTGTTTCACATAACTTGAAACAATGCTTTCTTCCAGAGACGGGAAAGCTTCTCCAGCAGGAATGCGCATTTCGACTTCGGCATCAAAGGGGATGCAGATCTCCTGACAAAGAAGATAGCTGACCTGACCCTTGAGATAGACATCCTTGGAAGGATCACTCGCTTTTATCCTAACAGGGAAGACAACTTCTTTACTGTAACCAAAAGTCTCGAGACCAAAGAGAGTAAAGCGGTGAGGAACGGGCCAGAAGAACTCCCAATCTGCCAGGTTCTCACTATCATCAAGTTCCAAAGAGACGGGGAAGCCTGCATCACCGGGGGTCCGCCAGTAAGTTTTCCATCCCTCCTCGAGCTCAAACTGCAAGCCAAGCATTACTTGGCCTTGCTCGCCCAAGGTTTCCTGACCAGAAACGAGACGCACACGAGAGAAGTCCGTTTCAGCCCATGGAGTGAAAGAAGCCTGCGCAAAGGTAAGGCTCACCAAGGTACCGATAACGAATGTAAAACAAAACACTATGAACCGTGCGACCTTTGTTTTTATGGTCTTGTGTAATCTCACCGGCATTTTTACGGATACTTCCCCTAATTTATGAGAACCAAGTAAATTGAATTTCTCTCGAGCTTTATAATTCTTAAAGTATAAACCTATATAGTATATTGTAGTTATAACGATGTGACGGAATGACCCGGGTCAGTTTCCCGTTTTCGTTACATTTATCTCTCCTATATCTGCTCAGGAGGTACAAAATTGCAATGACGAGCTTACAGGGTAACGACTTTTTGACCGGCAAGTTACTTATTGCCATGCCTCAAATGACCGATCCACGCTTTGCCCGGTCAGTCATTTATATCTGCGCCCACAACGAAGACGGTGCCATGGGGTTGGTCATCAATCAACTTGTCGAAAGTTTCACTTTCGTCGATCTGCTGGAACAACTCGGCATAAAAAAGACAGATACAGCATCAGAGATTCGAGTTCATTTTGGCGGACCTGTGGAATCTGGGCGAGGTTTTGTTCTGCATAGCAACGAGTATCAGCAAGACAGCACCCTGGCTGTTACCGGTAAAGTAGCCATGACGGCGACACTAGATATTCTCAATGACATTGCAAACGATCAAGGTCCGGACAAAAGCCTGTTAGCACTTGGTTATGCAGGTTGGGGACCAGGACAACTCACTGATGAACTACATCAAAACGGCTGGCTAATTGCCGAGCAGGACGAAGACATCCTGTTTGGATCTGACTTAAGGCTCAAGTGGGATTTGGCAATGTCGAAGATTGGTATCGATCCCAATTGGCTGTCGTCCGAATCAGGACACGCTTGATCTTAAACAAACCTGTTTTGGAAAATATGTAAGGTTCCAAATTAGGATTGACCTTCAACCCACCCTTTGCGCGACAAACGTGGGTCATTTTGCAAGAGAGAAAAAGTAATGTGGTCTTGCCACATTCCATTAATCTTTAGATATCCCCGGGCATGCCCCTCTACCTGGAAACCAACCTTCCCCAAAACGGCTTTACTTGATGCGTTATTTTCCAGACACGCCGCTTCCAAACGATGAAGGGCCAGTTCATCAAAAGCATAATCAATAACCGAAGATAAAATTTCGGTCATGTAACCCTTGCCGGAATGGGTCTCGCCCATCCAGTACCCGATGGTGCCCATATGCGCCGCACCACGCCGAACGTTACCCAGAGTTATCCCCCCAAGCATCCGATCGTCTTTTCGAGAAAAAGCATAAAAGGAATAACTCGTATCATTCCGCCAGTCCATCTTGTAGACCCGCAATTTTTCCTTGAATGATGATTTACTGAGATTATCCAAAAACCATGTTGGTTCCCAAGGCGTTAAGAATTCACGGCTCATACGACGAAGCTCAGCCCACTCTTTCCAATCGCCTGACTGGGGGGAGCGCAAATAAACGCGCTCGTTCATCAAGCGGAGCTTCCGCATGTCCCAAGAACCCATTCCACCCAACAACATATCAACCCGTAAACCTTTTTTCCAATTGCTCTTGGCTTTCAAGGTTTGTTAGTGGTCCCAGAGCCGCCATCGTCATCGGGCTACTCAACATTGCTTTCGCAAAGTCTTGCACCCTGCTAACGTCCACAGCATCGATTTTAGCAACAGTTTCTTCAACGGAAATAGAGCGATTAAATATCAAAAGTTGTTGAGCGAGTTGCTCACATCGAACGCCCGTACTTTCACGCCCCATCAAGATAGAGGCTTTTAGCTGTGTTCTGGCACGAACAATTTCCTCTTCGGTTATCGTTTCTGACAGTTCCATCAACATATCAGAAACGACAGGGACCAATTCAGCGATTTCCTTTTCGCCCGTGCCCGCGTAAATACCAAAAAGGCCATTATCCATGAAGCTGGAAGCAAAAGAATAAATCGTATAAACCAGTCCGCGTTTTTCCCGAATTTCCTGGAATAACCGCGAAGACATCCCACCACCGAAGAGAGTCGAAAGGACGTTTGCTGCATAATAATCAGAGCTGAGATAATCAGTTCCTTTGAACCCAAGCAGAAAATGAACCTGCTCCAAATCCCGTTCTTCACGGTAGTCACCACCAACATAGCTCGATGGTTCAAGCTCTTTCGGGTTGATTTTCTGAAGCCCCCCGAACTGGTCCTCGGCAAGTTTGACAAACTCGTCATGCTGAACTTTTCCCGAAGCACAGACAACCATAGTATCGCTACCATAATTACCTGTCAGGTAACTTCGCAAATCATCGGAGGACAGTTGGCTGACAATCTCGCTGGTGCCAAGAACAGGTCGGCCAAGAGCCTGAGAGCTGTATGCCGTTTCCTGAAAGTGATCAAAAATTATGTCATCCGGCGTATCGTTTGCCTGTCCCAATTCCTGGAGGACAACGTGACGTTCTTTCTGAAGCTCAGCGTCATCAAACAATGGCCTTTGTAAAATATCTGCCACAGTATCCATGGCGAGGGGCACATCATCGCTCAGAACTTTTGCGTAAAAGGCCGTGTTTTCACGCGAGGTATAGGCATTGAGCTGGCCGCCAACGGATTCAATTTCTTCCGCAATATCAAAGGCTGTACGTTTTTCCGTTCCCTTGAAAACCATATGCTCCAACAAGTGGGCAACACCATTTACATTGGCTTCTTCATTGCGTGCACCAACACCAATCCATGCCCCGAGGGATACAGATTCAACGGAATCCTGATGATCTGTCGCAACACGTAAACCATTGGATAAAGTAGAGATCTTTATTGTCATTAGTTAGTTGTTTCTCCTGCGGGACAACACCATATCTTTTAGCTTGGCTAGATCATTTTCCATAACGGTATATTGCTCTTCTCTTTCAAAGAGGTCCGCCATATGTTCTGGAAGTTCTGGGGTTATTCCTGAGGCCTTATGAACTGCGTCCGGGAATTTGGCTGGATGGGCCGTGGCCATACAAACCATAGCAGGAACATCGTCCCGGATCTTGGCTTCAGCTGCGGCGACTGCAATTACCGAGTGTGGATCAAACAGCTCACCCGTTTGATCATGATATTTTTTAATTTCAGAGAGCGTCTGTTCATCATCGAGATGATAAGCGTCAAACAACCTCATTACTCTCTGGTGACGTGCAGGCTCCAGATCAAACTTCCCATCTTGACGGAAAGAAGACAGAGCAGCTTCTACGGCTGCGCCATCTTGATCAAGAAGATCAAAAAGCAACCGCTCGAAGTTGCTTGAAATCTGAATATCCATCGACGGCGACAGACTTGGCTCAACAGGGTTCATCGTCATGGAACCTGTTTTAAAGAAACGGGTCAGAATATCATTTCTGTTTGAGCCCACGATTAATTGAGAAACGGGCAATCCCATACGCCCAGCTGCATAGGCCGCAAAAACATTACCAAAATTACCGGTAGGAACCGAGAATCCAACAGGGCGATCAGGCGCTCCCAAAGAAACTCCCGCAGCAAAGTAATAGGCAATCTGGGACATTATACGAGCCCAGTTGATTGAATTTACTGCAGACAGGTTTACCGTGTCACGGAAGTTCTGATCATTGAACATCGCCTTCACATGATCCTGGCAGTCATCAAAAGTACCTTCAAGTGCAACATTCGTAACGTTTTTGGAAGTCACCGTTGTCATCTGACGACGTTGGACCTCTGACACACGTCCATGCGGGTGCAGGATATAGATATCGATCTGATCGCGGTCGCGGCAGGCTTCTATCGCGGCAGACCCCGTATCGCCGGATGTTGCCCCAACGATCGTAATACGTTCACCGCGTTGTTTGAGAACATAATCAAACAAACGCCCAAGCATCTGCAGCGCAAAATCCTTGAACGCCAAAGTCGGACCATGGAACAATTCCATCACCCAAATGCGTCCGTTAATCTGCTTTAGAGGCGCGACTGCAGAGTGACGAAATTCGGCATAGCTATCTTCAATGATCGTCTTGAGATCTGCATCCGGGATTACACCATCAACAAACGGCTTAACAACTCTGAAGACGATTTCAGTATAGGGCTTGCCTGCCATATCCCGAATTTCTTCGGCTGTAAATTCAGGCCAACTTTCCGGGAGGTAAAGACCGCCGTCTCGTGCGAGACCTGCCAAAAGAACGTCGTCGAAATTAAGGGCATCTGCCCGCCCGCGGGTACTGATGTATTTCATGATTTCCTAGACCGTCACTCTTGTAACGTAATACGCCCATATCGATTAAAGTCAGAAACCTTACTGCGCCTGTTAACTGGCGGCAAGGAAGATACTGAGTAGAACAAAAGACTCTCTTAAGAATCCAAATAACGTGCTTTCAAATGCGCCCTGAACACTTGCGGGTCAAGAGGGTGCCCTGTCACTCTGGTAAGGAGTTCATCCGTGGAGAGGAATGATCCCCAGGCATGAACATTTTCGTTAAGCCATCCCATTAGCGGCGCGAAATCTCCACGCCCAAGAGCTTCCGGTATTTCTGGAACAGCCGTTTTTGCCGCCCCGAATAATTGGGCGGCTGACATTGCTCCTAAAGTATAGGTCGGGAAATATCCCCACGCCCCATCGTACCAGTGAATATCCTGCAAACAGCCCAAAGTATCGTTTGGTGGACGAATTCCGAGCAGCTTCTCCAGACCATCCCCCCAGGCCACGGGAAGATCTTCAAGCTCCATGGTCCCCTTGATCAGTTCCTTTTCAAGTCGGTACCTTAAGATGACATGAGCTGGATATGTGACTTCATCCGCATCCACACGAATGAAGTCAGGTTTAACTTTGTTATAAATCCGCTGCATGTTGTCTGAAGACCAAGCAGAGCCCTCACCATTAAAAGCTGCCTTTGCCTTATCAGCAATGAAGGAGATGAACTCTTCGCTTCGGCTGGCTTGCATTTCAATAATCAACGACTGGCTCTCGTGCATGGTCATGCCCCGGGCAGAGCCAACCGGTTGTAATCGCCAATCCTTTGGTAGGTTGCGCTCATACATGGCATGGCCTGTTTCATGAAGAACACCCATAAGGGATGTCATGAAATCGGCTTCATCATAGCGGGTTGTTATGCGAACATCATCTGGCACTCCCCCACAGAAGGGGTGCAAGCTGACATCCAGACGTCCATGGTTGAAATCAAAACCAACTGCCTTGATCATTTCCCGGCCAAGCTTTTCCTGGGCGCCTAAAGCAAAGGGACCATCCGGCATGACTGCCGCAGTTCCAGATGCCTGCTTTTCCAGCACTGCCTGGGTAAAGTCGGGCAGGAACGAAGCGAGATCATCGAAAATCGCATCAATTCTGATGGATTTTCCGCCGGGTTCAAAATGATCCAGTAATGCATCGTATGTATCACACTCAAATAGCTCGGCCTTGATAGCCGCTTCTTGACGCGTGAGGTTCAGAACTTCCTTGAGTGACGGGAGGATCGATGCAAAATCATTATCGGGGCGCGCTTGACGCCAGATCATTTCACATCGTTTACCAGCTTTGGTTTGAGCTTCGACAAAATCGCCTTCCAGAGCCGTCGCATGGCGCCAGATTCGTTGCATCTCACGTAAATTGGCTAATTGCCAGCTCCCCAACTCGCCTTTTGTATTCAGAGCTTCACCAAAGAGGTCTTCCATCTCATCACTGGTGAGGATCTCATGGCGAACCCCACTCAGGGCCGCAAGTTGTTCCATCCGGGCTTCAGCCCCGCCGGAAGGCATCACCGTTGACATATCCCAGCCCAACACGCCACTCGCTTCACCAATAGCATTCATACGACGGAATTTTTTCTCAAGAGCCAGATAAGATGACATCACTACATCCCAGAATTGATATCCCAAAACCGAACTGATAATCAGGCCGATAATAAAGGGAAAATTAAAAAATGACTATTCGTCTTCTGTCTTTTCGACAGGACGATAATGAAAAATGAAATAGATCACGGCAAGAATCAATGCCATGGAATACCAGGTAATAATATAAGTCATATGATTGTTAACCAGTTCTATCCTGGTCTGACCACCAAGAGGATAGCCACCTGGATTAACTGCCGGACCTGCATCCATATAGACACTTTGAACAACACTATTTAGATCAACAGCGTTATCCATCGCTTCAATATCGACGTAAAACCAAAAGTTCTTTTGGGGATCATTTTCCGGGCGAACAAACTCGTACCCTTTCCAACCATCGACTCTCAATAAACCTTCGATCCTGACCTGCCCAGTGATCTGGGCTTCTTTACGCATCGAAGGGTCTTTGAACTCTGATAAGACAAATCCACGATTAATCAGAATTTCACGCCCATCCGTCATGGTAAAAGGCGTAACCACTTGCAAACCCAACTGACGGTCAAGTGAACGAGCGCCTAAATAAAGTTCTTTATCGTGTTGAAATTCACCTTCAACCCAAACCTTAAGAAACTCATCCGCTTTGGGATCAGCAACTTCACCTGGAAATCGTTCCACAAAGGAAAAAGGCGCTGCAGTTGCTCGCTCTGTGCGCAAGAGGATTTGATCTTTTTTCCATTCCTGACGAAAGATTTGCCATGTACCAAGACAAAGAGCCAGGACGATAACGATTAGGGAAAATACCGTAGGCCAGAATGTTGGCTTAAATTGGCGTGTAATGCCTTTAGTCATAATCGACAGATCCTGAATCGCTTGCTTTATGGTGATATTGGAGCGCCACCATAAGCCCTTTCATGGGCCTGAGCAAAGCGATAGATCCACCAAGAATAAGTACGGGCCATATTAAAGCGTGAACCCACAAAGGTGGCTCAAAGGATACCTCAAACCAGATTGCAATGGGTATGACCAGAAAACCAAGAATGAAGATAATAAAGACAGCCGGGCCATCACCGCTGTCTGAATGAGCAAGGTCAAATCCACAGAAAGGACATTTATCTGCAATAATCAGAAAGCTTTTGAATATACTGCCCTCACCACACCGGGGGCATTTACAAAGAAGGCCGGCCTTGACAGGCGAGGTTTTTGAAACGGTCTCGTCGTCAGGCACGGCCTACTCCATAATTTTTTATTTCAGGATATCCCTGAATAGTGAGGCTTAGTTGCCACCCCACCAGTAAACGGCCACAAACAGGAAGAGCCAGACAACATCCACAAAGTGCCAGTACCAGGCAGCAGCCTCGAAACCAACATGCGCTTCAGGTGTGAAGTGCCCTTTCTTGGTACGGATCAGGCAAACAAACAGGAAGATTGTTCCAATAATCACGTGGAAACCATGGAAGCCGGTCGCCATGTAGAAAGTAGAAGAATAGATATCGTCTGTAAAACCGAATGCAGCGTGACTATATTCAAAAGCCTGTAAGCTGGTGAAGATCAGTCCTAGGGCAACTGTAATGATCAGAGCATTTACAGCCTGTTTCTGTTCTTTCTTAATGATCGCATGATGCGCCCAGGTTACAGTACAACCAGACAGCAACAGGATCAGCGTGTTCAAGAACGGAAGATCAAAGGCATCAAAAGTCTCGACACCTGCAGGCGGCCATACACCACCGATAACGTCACTTGGATAGAAAGCCGCTGTAAAGTACGCCCAAAAGAATGCCACAAAGAACATTACCTCAGAGGCGATAAACAGCACCATCCCATAGCGCAAGCCAATGCGAACAACAGGTGTATGAAGATCCCGAACTACGGCTTCGTTGACCACATCACGCCACCAAGCAGCGGCGCAAATTACAACTGCAACAAGACCTGCATACAACACATAATTTGTATAGTCGTGCATCATCATAACCAGGCCAGTAAACATAAGCCCTGCGGCAAATGCTGTGAACAGCGGCCATGGGCTTGGATCTACCAAATGATACGGATGTTTTACTTCGTCGTGCCCTGCACTCATGATATCCCACCTTAACCAGACGCTAAGCGTTTTGTTAATTAATCTCTACTACCGGTTCTTTTCCGGCGTTGTTACCCAAATCACTCATTTTCTGCCCCTCTTCTTCGTCATCTCGGAAGAAGGTATAGGAAAGAGTTATTGTCTTTACGTCGCCGAGGTTCGGATCATTCTCAATTTCTGGGTCAACATAAAAGGTGACAGGCATGTCAACTTCTTGCCCCGGTAAAAGAGTTTGCTCCGAAAAACAGAAACAATCTATTTTCACAAAATACTGACCCGCTTTAAGAGGTGTAACATTGAATGTTGCAACACCTTTGATCGTATCTTTGGAGGTATTCTTTGCACGATAAAACGCAATGCCTTCTTCACCGACCTTCAAGTCCACCGCTCGCTGAGCAGGTTTGAAATTCCAGGGTAAATTCCCGTTAACAGATGAATCAAAGCGGATGGTCATATCTCGGTCAATAACCGTCAGGCTTTCTTCGGAACCAGCTTCAGCCACCTGAGTGGTTCCCCCGAAGCCCGTGACCTGACAAAACAGGCGATAAAGCGGCACAGACGCAAATGCAAGGCCAACCATACCACAGACGAGACCGCCCAGGATCAAGGCGACACGTGTATTTTTGCCTGCAGAATTTGCCACTTAATTCGCTCCCATCTTAACAATGGTCACGGTATAAACGAGAGCAATAAAACCTAGCAATATAGCCAGGAATGCCCAGTTGCGCAGTTTTCTTTGTTTGTGAATTTCTTCAGAATTTTCCACGGTATCGTATTTCACTGTGTTTTTCTCTTCCATTTTAACCACCAATCAAACTCAGTATACCTGGTGTCCGGTCAATGATGAGTACAGCAAACAGAACAAACAGATAGAGAATTGAGAAGAAGAACATTTTCCGTGCATGACGGTCTTCATCAGAACGAAGAACGCGTACATTCAGGTAAAGGAAATAAAGGTTCATAACCAAGGCGGTTGCGCCATAAAACATTCCGGCAATATTGAAATAAACTGGCGCCAGGACAATCGGAAACAGCGCTACAGTATAAACCAGCATCTGCCACTTTGTATTCTTCCGCCCCGCAACTACGGGCAACATCGGCACTTTAGCCGCGGCATAGTCGCCATCTTTATAGAGAGCCAGCGCCCAGAAATGAGGCGGCGTCCACATAAAGATAATCAGGAAAAGAACGATTGATTCGACGCTAACCGTTCCCGTAACCGCCGCCCAACCAATCATCGGAGGGAAAGCACCAGCCGCCCCGCCAATGACGATATTTTGAGGCGTACGACGTTTGAGAAACATCGTGTAAACAAAGACATAAAATCCGTTGGCCAAAGCCAGAAGCAAACCTGCGGTCCAGTTAACCGCAAGTGCCATCAACATCGCAGAGAAAATACTGAGGATTACGCCAAAGCTCAGGGCAACGTCCGGGGCCATCCGCCCGGCAGGTATCGGACGTCTTTTGGTCCGTGTCATGATGGCGTCAATATCACGGTCGTACCACATATTGATGGCACCCGCACCGCCAGATGCAATGGCAATACAAAGCAAAGCCACAGCACCCAGGAAAGGATGAATTGTCCCCGGAGCAACCATCAAACCGGAAAACCCGGTGAACACAACAAGATACATCACCCCAGGCTTCATCAAAGCCCAGAAGTCAGCAATCTGTGCAATCTCGCTGGTAGAAGCGGAATCAACACTTGTTGTATTATCGATAGAGGTATCGGACACAATTTACTCCTGATAAATACCGGCCACTGCCTTATGCAATGGCCGGGTAATTCTAACCACCGTTACTTAATTTTTGGTAGTTCGTTAAAGCAGTGGAACGGTGGAGGAGAAGACACAGTCCACTCCAGCGTTGTTGCACTCTCGCCCCAAGGGTTGTCAGAAACGCGACGGCCGAACTTGATCGTATAAAGTGTTAGGAATACGAAGAAGATAGTCGCAGCGAAAGTGATATAGGCTCCGTATGATGAAACTGCATTGAAGCCGGCATAGGCATCAGGATAATCAACATAACGACGCGGCATGCCCTGCAGACCCAGGAAGTGCTGCGGGAAGAAAATCATATTCACGCCAACAAAGGTCGTGAAGAAGTGAAGATATCCAGCCCATGCCGGGTAATCACGTCCGGACATTTTACCCATCCAGTAGTACATACCGGCAAAGATGGAGAATACAGCACCCAGACTAAGCACGTAGTGGAAGTGAGCAACCACATAATAAGTATCGTGCATCGGAAGATCGACACCGGAGTTGGCAAGAACAACACCTGTCACACCACCAAGGGTGAAGAGGAAGATGAAGCCAAGTGCCCAAACCATCGGTACAGTGAAGCGAAGAGATCCGCCCCACATTGTTGCAATCCATGAGAAAATCTTAATACCTGTCGGTACCGCAATAACCAAGGTTGCCGTGGTGAAATAAGCACGTGTGTTAACGTCCAGACCCACTGTGTACATGTGGTGCGCCCACACAACAAAGCCAACAAAGCCAATTGCACACATAGCATATGCCATGCCGAGATAACCAAAGATTGGTTTGCGGCTGAATGTTGAGATGATGTGAGAAATGATACCAAATCCAGGCAGGATCATAATGTACACTTCTGGGTGACCAAAGAACCAGAAAAGATGCTGATAAAGGATCGGGTCGCCGCCTTTGGCTGGATCAAAGAAAGATGTGCCGAAGTTACGATCTGTAAGCAGCATGGTGATGGCACCACCAAGAACGGGAACAGCAAGCAGTAGCAAGAAGGCCGTAACGAGCATAGACCACACAAAAAGTGGCATCTTGTGCAATGTCATACCCGGCGCACGCATATTGAAAATGGTGGTAATAAAGTTCACCGCACCCAGGATTGAAGAGGCACCCGCCAAGTGAAGGGCAAAGATCGCCATATCAACTGAGGCGCCAGGTTGTCCGAAAGATGATAATGGCGGATACACCGTCCAGCCTGTGCCAGCACCTTCGCCAACGAGAGAAGATCCAAGAAGAAGCAGAAACGCAGGAATAATCAGCCAAAAGGAGATATTGTTCATCCGAGGGAAAGCCATATCAGGCGCCCCGATCATCAACGGAACAAAATAGTTACCAAAGCCACCGATCACCGCAGGCATAACCACGAAGAACACCATGATAAAGCCGTGTGCAGTGACGACAACATTCCACCACTGGCCATTGGGTTCCCCATCACCAGTAAGGAAGTATTGAACACCCGGCTCTTGAAGTTCCAGGCGCATATAAACGGAAAAAGCACCGCCGATCAGGCCGGCGACAACAGAAAAGACCAAATACAAAATACCGATATCTTTATGGTTGGTTGAACAGAACCAACGGACAAAGAAGCCCGGCTTGTGATCGTGGTCGTGATGGGCTTCAGTAGCAGCACCCATATCTCATATCCTCATTTCGTTTTCTTCAGCGCTTCTAAATGGCGCCATAAACCGATTATTCGTCAAATTCTATAAAGTAGTCTCAGTTGAGCTGAGCCAACTGAACAGAACGATCCGTCTCAACCGCAGCGTATTCTTCCTTGGCAAATTCAGTCCACTTGGTGAACTCTTCCTTGGAAACAGCTTTGATCGTGATCGGCATATAGGAATGCCCCGTACCGCAGATTTCAGAACACTGGCCGTAGTAGGTTCCTTCCTTGGTTACTTCAAACCAAGTTTCGTTGATACGACCGGGAACACCATCGAGCTTCAAGCCAAATGCCGGCATTGCAAAAGCATGGATGACATCATCACCAGTAACAAGAAGACGGATCTTTGTGTTAATCGGAACAACAACAGCATTATCTGTTGCCAGCAAACGAGGTTCACCTGGCTCCAACTCATCTTCCGTCTTCATGTAGGCATCAAAAGTGAAGTCGCCGTAATCAGGGTACTCATATGACCAGTACCATTGCTTACCGATTGCTTTAATCGTCATTTCGGTATCGGGATTGCTGTCCGCTGCGTAGAGCAGCTTGAAAGATGGAATAGCAATGATAACCAGAATAATGACAGGAACAGCTGTCCAGATGATCTCGATCAGCGTGTTATGACTCGTCTTGGATGGTTCTGGATTACGTTTCTCAGAGAAACGCCACATCACATAGAGCAAAAGAAACAATACAAGGAGAGTAACTGCCGTGATGATATAGAGCAGTAAATTGTGAAACTGCGTAATCTGCTCCATAACCGGCGTAGCAGCGTCCTGGAACCCAAGTCCCCAAGCCGTTGGCTGAGAAGCGTGAGCTGCAGCAGCAAATCCACCGACCAACGCAACAGCGCTAAAAATATAGGCAATCCGTTTCAGAAACGTCATGTACTCAACATCCTGTTTTTTTATATCGACCAGAAACTCGAATTGATCGAGATCATGGTCTCTTTCCCGATTCCAAGACTAATATCCGAAATGAGTTAATTTGGTATTAGCCGGACTCCAAAGTTATTCTGGCGCAACCTACCCTATTGAAACCTGAGAGTACAAGCCCCATGCACACAAGAAGTACGTATGAGGCCTGCTTTGCTGCGCCAATTTTTTATTTCGCCACTATTTATACAGGTTCTAAAGTACCGTTTGGCAATTATGCGACCTTATGACGCACAAGGTCATTTGTCCTCAGTAGAGACTTAGAGACAAGCATGAGCGGCAAGATATTTCACCTCAATCCTCACTCTCTTTTTCAGCAATCTTCCTTACGCGCCGAACCCCAAGCCATAATGCAGAAACAACAAAAGGAATAGCTAAGGCAGTAATAATAGACGCTTTAAAATCAAAACCGACGGCATTTGCTCCTTTGGCAAAATAGTAGATAAGGCTGACGACGTAATAACTAATGGCCGCAACAGACAGACCCTCCACAGTTTCCTGAAGGCGAAGCTGTATTCTCGCCCGTCTGTCCATCGACTTCAACAAGGCCGAGTTTTGCTCTTCAAGCTGAATATCAACGCGCGTTCGAAGTAATTGCCCGGCCCTTGCGACCCTTTTGGAAAGGGTATCCAGCCGCACAGCCATGGCTTCGCAGGTTCGCATTGCCGGGGTTAAACGCCGATCCAGAAAGCTTTCAATTTTCTGAAAGCCATCCATATAATCTTCCTTAAGCTTTTGATTCCTCTGCTTTACCAACTCATGATAGGCCTTTGAAGCGGAAAATCTGTAACTGGTCGCAGCGGCAGCCTGTTCGATCTCGGCAGAAAGTTCTGTAAGCTCCCGGAGTAATTCCTTTTCATTCGCGACGTCCCGATGATC
>MABB01000092.1:1561-6585 GCA_002162915.1 Rhodospirillales bacterium 47_12_T64 | reverse complement strand
ATATCGGTAAGGACCCGCCCCGCTTTAGCCAACCTTGCGCCGTACTTCTGCGCGAGAGGAAGCGATAGTAAGGCCATCATCCTGTAGGTCTCGATCTCCAACAAACGCTGAACAGCCCGGCCTATTTGCCGAGGCTTGAGCCCATAATCCTTCACCAGAATTCGACCATAACCATCTTCGTTGGTGCTAAAATCCATCCAAACCGCAGCAAGCCCACCCCGCAAAGTACAAGCCGACAAATTCCCTGAAGGGAAAAACTCAGCCTGCTCTTTCGGTGTGCGCTCAAGAACATCACGTCCCTCCAGCTCAAGATGAACCCCGACAAGCCGCTCCCCTGGCACTGAGTTCAACCAATCACTGGGAACCAATTCGATAGCTGTTTGCGTAAATGGATCAACTAAACCGAGTTTAGCAAGCTCCGTATCACACTGCTTACGATCCGAATCTCGTCGATTCCGAAAAAAAGTATAGGTTGAAAATTCAGTATGGCGTTCCCAGACCATATAGAAGTGCCCCAAATCAGCCATAAAATGCTTGGTTCCGGACGCTGGTGCGGCGACGTTAAAACGCTGACAAAGCAGACCGACATGGGCACGCTCCTCCTCTGCCATTTCTTCATCGGTGAGCATTCCCACATGCGTAATCGTTTCAGGCCCGCTTAGCTGAGTAAAAGGCCTGGTGTGTAACTCGTTACAGAGCTCGATCCTCAACGGGTGATCGCGCAACATTTATCTTTCCTCTATCGACCCTAATTCCGCAAACTTGCGGATGTTTTTGCTCATCGCTTTCTTTTAATTGAAGCGTTTTTGACCTTGTCCACGAGGAGTGTGGCAAGTTTCTATTTAATATGGAAGCCAATAACGTTGGCCTAACTGCCTAGTGTGCTTATATTGAGAGGAACGGTATTTTTAAGGAATCTATTTATGAGCTACATTGCCACAACCGACGATCTTTTTTTCAATAAAACCGACCTTGATCAAAAGCGACTTGAAGGCATTGTGAATAACGCGCTTTCAGGTGCTGATGACGGCGAACTCTATCTCGAATACCGCCAATCAGAAGGCATGGTGTTTGATGACGGCCGTCTCAAGAACGCGAGCTTTGATACATCCCAGGGTTTTGGCCTTCGTACCATTGCGGGCGAAAGTGCTGGATATGCACATGCCAGCGACCTTAGTGAAGAGGCAATCAAGCGTGCTGTAAATACGGTGCAAGCCGTGCACAGTGGTCATTCCGGGACCATGGCGGGATCTCCACAGGGAACAAATTCTGCGCTCTATACAGAAGACAACCCACTTTCAGCCTGTGCTTTTGAAACCAAAATCAAAGTTCTAAGCGACATTGATGCCTATGCGCGCGGAAAGGACCCCCGTGTTGTTCAGGTAAGTGCCTCGATCTCGGGTGAGTGGCAAGCCGTTCAGATCATTCGTGCCGATGCACATAGAGTCGCCGATATTCGCCCTCTCGTCAGGTTAAACATCTCCGTGACCGTTGCTGATGGCGACAAGATGGAAAGCGGTTCCTATGGCGGCGGCGGTCGTTTTGTCTATGACAGCCTGCTCGATCCCGATTATTGGCAAAAAGGCACCGACGAAGCGATCCGTCGCGCACTGGTTAATCTTGCTGCCGTACCTGCTCCCGCAGGTGAGATGCAGGTTCTCCTCGGCCCGGGCTGGCCCGGCATTCTTTTACACGAGGCTGTAGGTCACGGTCTCGAAGGTGACTTCAACCGTAAAAAAACATCTACCTTTAGTGATCGTATCGGTGAACGCGTTGCCTCTCCTGGTGTCACTGTTGTGGATGACGGAACAATCGCAGATCGTCGTGGTTCGATTTCCGTCGATGATGAAGGTACTCCCTCACAATGCACCACACTCATTGAAGACGGCATTCTGGTTGGCTATATGCAAGATCGTCAAAACGCTCGTTTGATGGGACAAGCTTCGACGGGTAACGGCCGTCGACAAAGTTATGCTCACATTCCAATGCCAAGAATGACAAATACGATCATGCTCAATGGCGAGCACGATCCTAAAGAAATGCTCAAGTCAGTTAAAAACGGCATTTACGCTGTAAACTTCGGCGGCGGTCAGGTTGATATTACATCCGGGAAATTCGTTTTCGCCTGTACCGAAGCTTATATGGTCAAGGATGGCGTTGTTGGTGAGGCCGTTAAAGGTGCAACACTTATCGGCAATGGGCCAGAAGCCATGCAGAAAATTTCCAAAGTTGGCAACGACATGGAAATGGATGACGGTGTCGGCACTTGTGGAAAGAACGGACAGGGTGTTCCAGTTGGCGTTGGGCAACCCACTTTACTCATCGACCAAATCACTGTTGGAGGCACTTCATAATAAAAAGACTATTTATGGTTGTATATTTAACTTTTCATTAATACAATCTAACGTAGAGTTGTCTTCACAACCTCCTATCGACCCTTGTATCGATTTCTTGATGCCCCAGCTTCTGCTGGGGCTTTTTTTTGCTCATTTCTTTATGCACTCCAGACAAAAGGGGCCAATCCCAGTAAGGATCAGCCCCTCAAACCATTGTAATTCTGCTTTATGCCTTAATAGGCGTTTTCAATAAATGCCGGGTCAACTGACTTGTTCCAATGGCCGTGGTAGGCCTTAAGTTTTTCCTCGGCTGGTGTCATACCGCTTTCTGCTGATGCCATAAGCGTATCCAGGAAATACGCCTCATCACGACCTTGTCCATCTGTACGCCCACGGTTTTCCAGGCCACTCGCTGCGATTTTCACAACTTCCACAGCTAGTTCCTGGATTTTCTTGCCTCTGACTTCAGCTGCAAATCCCTTGGCAGGCACTTCTGCTCTCAAGAGCTGGCGCTCTTCATCGCTCCAGTCCTTCACCAGATCCCACGCAGCATCAAGTGCGGATTGATCATAAAGCAGACCAACCCAAAGCGCAGGCAATGCACAGAGTGATTTCCAGGGCCCGCCATCAGCTCCCCGCATTTCAAGGAACTTTTTCATACGCACTTCTGGGAAGGCTGTGGTGATATGGTCATCCCAATCTTTTATCGTCGGCAGCTCTCCGGGAAGGACCTTTAGCTTACCCTGCATAAAGTCGCGGAAAGATTCGCCACTTGCATCGTGGTAAATACCATTGCGATAAACGAAGTACATTGGCACATCGAGAACGTAATCAAGATAACGCTCAAAGCTCATGCCATCTTCAAAGACAAAAGATAACATCCCGCAACGATCAGGATCTGTATCAGTCCATAGATGGCTCCGATAACTCAGATAGCCATTTGGCTTGCCGTTGCTAAAAGGGGAATTCGCAAAAAGAGCCGTCGCGATAGGTTGAAGTGCAAGGCTGGTACGGAATTTTTGAACCATATCAGCTTCACTGGAGAAATCGAGATTCACCTGGACCGTGCAGCTTAAGCTCATCATATCAAGCCCAAGATTACCGCGCTTTGGCATATAGTCGCGCATGATCTTGTAACGCCCTTTAGGCATCCAGTTGACAGCGTCGCGATCCCACTTGGGATTATACCCCATCCCCATCATATGAATGCCAAGAGGTTCGGTAATTTCCTTCACCTGGTGCAGATGAGCATGAACCTCTCGACAAGTATCGTGAACAGTTTCAAGTGGTGCACCCGATAACTCAAGCTGCCCACCTGGCTCTAAAGTCACAGAAGCACCGGCATCTGTCAGCGCAATGATATCATCGCCTTCATAACCCGGCGTCCAGCCAAAGCGGTTGGCAAGGCCTTCGAGAATAACCTTGATTGACTTTTCACCATCGTATTTTAACGGCTTGAAAGTCTCGTCACAATAAGCGAACTTTTCGTGTTCGGTCCCAATTCGCCATTTTTCTTTGGGTTTATTGCCGCTTTCAAAATAGGAAAGAAGCTGGGCTTTATCCGTAATTACGGGTGAAGAGGAAGAAGCGTCGGACATAATTCACATTCCATAGATGCGGAAAGATTACCTAACAATACGTTGTTTTCAGGCAACCGTAACCGGCGTTGTTCCTTTAGGTGGGCGCATACCACCATCTCCTAATATCGCCTGCCAACAAGACAGGGCGGCAACAGCAGCAGTATCAGCCCGAAGTACCCTTGGACCGAGACCGATTGATGTCACATAAGGAAGGCGACGGAGAGCTTCAAGCTCTTCTTTTGCAAAACCGCCTTCCGGGCCGATCAAAACAGCCCAAGGCTGCTGACCAGCATCTGGTTCTTTGACCAATAAGTCCGTTAGTACCTGTGCTATCGGCTTTGCATCGCCAAACTCTGCACAAACAAGTAATCGACGTTCTTGAGGCCAAGCGTCTATCAACTTATCGAGAGTAATCGCATCGTCAACCTCTGTTACCGACAGGCGCTCGCATTGTTCCGCAGATTCACGCGCATGGGCAGCAAGTCGATCCCGATTAATGCGTTTTACATCTGTATAGCGGGTAAAAATCGGGACAATACGCGAGCAACCGAGTTCACCAGCTTTTTCAGCGAGGAAATCTATGCGAGATCTTTTGATCGGGGCAAACACAAGCCATATGTCAGGCTCCTCAGCAGGCACCCGACGTTGCTCTTGAATCTGCAAAGAGCACCAGCCCTTGCCCAGTCCTTCTATTAGCCCAAGCCATTCACCATCGCGCTCATTGAACAGGCCGATTCGAGCCCCGGTATTCAGCCGAAGCACTGAACGCAAGTAATGCGCACCAGCAGCATCCAGACCAACGATGGCTCCTTCAGACAAGCTGTCTTTAACATAGAGTCTTGTTACGACCCGTTCCATTAATCAAACCTACCTTCACAAAGACGAGCATCAGGTGTATCTATCACCATTAAAGTAATTTGATAACACCCCCTAAATAGATAGCACAACGTCCGATATGACTAATAATGCAAGCGACATTGCGAATGATCATCTGATTATTCGGTTATCTCCAACTTGGGCGCGACCTTATTTGCGCCTTGCGAGACTCGACCGCCCCATTGGAACTTGGCTTTTACTTTTTCCATGCTGGTGGTCAATGATGCTTGCC
>MABB01000092.1:0-1340 GCA_002162915.1 Rhodospirillales bacterium 47_12_T64 | reverse complement strand
CATAGGTTTATTGGTTCTACTCCAATTCAATACTTTTACGATGCTGCTAGCTGCATCTGCAATTCTTCTGGTTATTTGCTACCCGTTTATGAAACGTATTACCTACTGGCCACAAGCTTGGCTCGGATTAACGTTCAATTGGGGCGCACTGGTTGGCTGGGCAGCTGTCCGAGGGGAAATTTCAACTCCAGCTTTGCTTCTTTATATCGGTGGCATCGCGTGGACTCTGGGTTACGATACGATCTATGCACATCAAGACAAAGAGGACGACGCCCTTGTCGGTGTAAAATCAACCGCTCTGAAACTCGGCACGAAAACCAAATACTGGCTTGTTCTGTTTTACGGCCTCTGCACTGCCTGCTTTGCTTCTGCAGGATGGATTATGGGATTGCTTTGGCCATTTTGGGTAGGTATTGGCGTCATGGCCCTTCATTTCATCTGGCAGATCACCACGGTTAAAATAGATGATCCGCACGATTGCCTTGATAAGTTTAAATCCAACCGGACCATCGGCTGGATCTTTCTTGCTGGAATATTTATGGCCGCAAACGTGAAATGAATTCACAAACATATCGCGCAAGCAACAGAGCCCGATGCCAGACCCAATAACCAATCCGAAAAATTTTATAAAAGAAAATACTCGTCCATCTGGCACCCCTCTCCTCGGTGACAGAATCCAACTCTTCCTTGCTTGTGAAGATCTCCCCTTGTGGAATCATGGCGAAGAAGAGCTGGATAAGCTCGGCTTGGATACGCCATTTTGGGCGTTCGCCTGGGCCGGAGGGCAAGCACTCGCACAATATATCCTGGACAACCCTGAACTGGTTGAAGGCAAAAGAGTTCTCGATTTTGCATGTGGCTGTGGCCTACAGGGCATCGCAGCCAAGAAAGCTGGTGCAAAAGATGTTCTCGCTGTCGACATCGATCCTTTAGCGACTGCAGCAACAGAACTTAACGCCAATCTCAACAACGTTGATATCACAACCAGTACAGATAACCTCGTGGGAAAAGATGACCAGGGATGGGACCTGATCCTTGCTGGTGATGTCTGTTATGAAGGCCCCATGGCAAATGAAATCACACTCTGGTTAAAAAGCCTTTCTTCCAAAGGAACGAAGGTCTTAATCGGCGATCCGGGACGCACATACCTCCCCAAAACTGGCTTGAGAAAACTTATCGCCTATTGCGTAAAAACCTCCTCTTCGCTCGAAGACACCGACGTTCGTAGTGCTGTGGTTTGGGAATTTGAGCCGCGAGTTGAATAAGCCCTGAGTTAAATTGGTCCTTAATTTATTACTCTCAGGTAGTTATAATCTCGCAAGAGTTACGGTTTTTAGCTG